>JBKCUU010000114.1:0-34870 GCA_046318155.1 Bdellovibrio sp.
GGGCACGAAGACTATCAAATCATTGGAACTGAGAAGATGCATTTTTCTGATTACGAAGTGGCTGGGGAGTTTTTGCGATGACGACTTGTCAATTACAAGAGTTGGCTCAGGCAACTCAGGGGCAAATTTTATCTGAAATCAAAAATCAATTTTCGGGCATCGGAACCGACACCCGCAAAGATCTGAGCAATCAGGTCTTTTGGGCTCTGCAAGGCGAGAGCTTCGACGCGCATGACTTTTTGGATGTGGCCGTTCGCCAGGGAGCTTCGGCGCTCGTGGTTCATCAGCTACCTGAGAAGTTCAAAGATTTAGCTCAGACCGTCACCATTTTGAAAGTGCCAGACACACTGCGAGCGCTGCAGGATTTTGCCCACTCAGTGAGAAAAAAGTGGGGCGGCGTTGTCATTGGGATTACCGGTTCGAATGGCAAGACGACGAGCAAAGAGTTTGCGCAAGCCGTTCTTGAGACGGCGTTTGAAGTTCATTCGAACAAGGGCAGTTTTAATAATCACTTTGGTTTGCCTTTTAACTTGCTGCAAGCGCCAGCCAGTTCTGAATTGATTTTAGCTGAAATGGGGATGAATCATTTTGGTGAAATCACCCGGTTGTGCGAAATCGCTGAACCCGACATCGTCGTGTGTTCGATGGTGGGCCGCGCGCACATCGAGCATTTTGGATCTATTGATGAGATCGCCAAAGCCAAAGAAGAGATTTACAAAGCGGCGCCCGCTCAAGCGACTCGCATCTACAATCTTGATAATGTCTGGACCAAAGCGATGTATGACCGCGCTCACAAAGACTACCCCGATGCAAAAAAAATGGTGACCTTTTCGCAAGTGAGCCGCGCTGATATTCAACTTAAACTCAAATCGATGACCATGCGAGATTTGACCGTGACCGGCTCGATTTTAGGATTGACGGGTGAAGTCACTGTTCCCGTTTTTGGCGCGCAAAACGTGACCAACCTCTGCGTGGCGGCGGCGTGTGGACTGGCGGCCGGGATGACCGCGGCCTTGATTTGGGAAGCTCTGCCCCGTTGCAAAACGACGTGGGGACGTAATCAGTTTGTCCAAACCAAAAAGGGCGCCGAGATCCTGTTTGATGCTTACAACGCCAATCCCGATAGCATGAAAGCTCTTTTGGACAATGCTCGAGTGCTGGAGTGTGCGGGTAAAAAAGTCGGCGTGTTTGCAGAGATGCTTGAGATGGGTGAGCATTCGGGACCTGGCCACCGTGAGTTGGGTGAGTTGGTGGGACGAACGGGCTTTGACGTTGTTTACTTTTATGGCAAACCCTGTCTCGACTTCGAAGCGGGGATGCAGTCTTCGGGATTCGAAAAAACACTATTTGTTTCAGATACTTACGAAGAAAAACTTGCAACTCAAGTGGCGGGCATGCTACAGGATGGAGATCTTGTTTTAGTCAAAGGCTCAAGAGGCATGAAGCTGGAGCGCTTCGTGTTCTTGTGTGAGCCTCTGAATTTTGAAAACAAGTAGAGGGATCATCATCAATGTTGTATCAGCTGCTGTATTCGTTTGCCGACCAAGTTTCGGCACTCAATGTTTTTCGTTATATCACCGTTCGCACCTTTATTTCTTTTTTTACGGCGTTCTTTTTGTGTTGGATGTGGGGTCCTTACTTCATCCGCCGATTGCGTGAAAAACAAATTGGTCAGGCCATCCGCGAAGATGGTCCGCAATCTCACAAGAAAAAGGCAGGAACGCCCACGATGGGTGGTGGGCTGATTTTGATTTCGACGATGATCCCGTGTTTGTTGTGGATCGAGATGACCAACCCGCTCATTTGGGCTGCGATCTTGGTGACTTGGGGATTTGGCTTGATTGGTTACCTGGACGACTGGTTGAAAGTTTCAAAGCGCAACTCCAAAGGGCTTTCTGGAAAAGTGCGATTGGCCTGCGAGTTTTTGATTGCGGCATCGGTTGTCTCTTACTTGATTTTCTTTCATCAGTTTTCAACGGTTGTGCATGTTCCATTTTTTAAGAATTTGACGATTGATATGGGCTATGGCTACATCGCATTCGCGGCACTGGTCATTGTCGGGACAGCCAACGCCGTCAATCTGACAGATGGCCTGGATGGTCTCGCAATCGTCCCCGTCATTATTGCGGCCAGCACCCTAGGTCTGTTTGCCTACGTGACCGGTCACTTAGGAATTGCAGGCTATTTGCAAATTCCACATGTCGCAGGTGCGGGCGAGCTGACGCCACTTGCGGCCACCATCGTTGCGGCGGGTCTGGGCTTTTTGTGGTTTAACGCCTATCCCGCTCAAGTCTTTATGGGCGACGTAGGAAGTTTGAGCTTGGGTGGATTTTTGGGCGTGATGGCCGTCCTGACAAAAAATGAATTGCTCATGGCTTTGCTGGGCGGGGTTTTCGTCGTTGAAGCGCTCTCGGTGATCTCGCAGGTGATTTCATTTAAGTTAACGGGCAAACGGATTTTTAAGATGGCTCCGATCCACCACCACTTTGAGTTGGGCGGGATGACGGAAACCAAAATCATCGTTCGTTTTTGGATTATTTCTATTTTGCTCGCGATCTTGAGCCTAAGCACATTGAAACTGAGGTAAGTGATGATGACGGATGTCAGTGAACTAAAGGATAAGAAGGTTTTGGTCGTCGGTCTTGGGAAGACAGGAGTGAGCTTGGCTCATTTTCTGACCCAACACGGCGCCATCGTCACGCTCACGGACCACAAGTCCAAGCCCGAGCTTTCAAATCAACTGGAGTTATTGGGCGATCTGCCCGTGAAGTACGAGCTGGGTGGACATAGCCCCAAGGTTTTCTTGGCGCAAGATTTGGTGATCCTGTCTCCCGGAGTTCCTTCGAATTTGAAAATTTTTGAGTACGCACGTTCGCAAGGGATTAAAATCACCGGCGAGCTCGAATTTATTTCTCAGTTCATTAAAGAACCCGTCATCGCCGTCACTGGAACTAACGGGAAGACCACCTGTGCTCGTCTCATCGAGGCGATGCTCAAAGAATCTGGCATCAACGTCTGGGTAGGCGGCGCGATCGGAACACCCTTGACGGATTACTTGCGCTACAAAAACAAAGCGCAAGTCGTTGTGATCGAAGTTTCGAGCTACCTACTTGAAACTTGCGAGAATTTTAATCCGTCGAACATTGTATTCATGAACTTAGCCGAAAATCATTTGGACCGTTATCGATCTATGGAAGATTACGTCAATGCTAAACGGCGGATCTTTCGCAACGTCAATTTGTCGACAACTTCGATCTTGAATGCGGATGACAATGCTGTTGTTGAACTTGCGCGTGATCCTGCGGTTCAGCGCGGACGCATTTTTTATCTCTCGCGCAAGCAAGCGCTTGAGCCGCAAATCATGAACATCGGTGGTGCTGTCAACATCAACAATCAAATTGTTGTGCGCACCGGCCCTGAGAAGGAGACTTTCTCGGTCGCAAACATCAAGCTACGCGGAAAGCACTCGATCGAAAACATCATGGCTGCGGTTTTGGCGGCGCGTGAGCACGGTGCCACACATGATGCCGTTCAAAAAGTCATCGATACCTTTGGCGGTCTTCAACACCGTCTTGAGTACGTTCGCAAAGTCGGCGGCGTGTTTTTTTTCAACGATTCAAAGGCAACCAACGTGCACGCGGTTTTGCGTGCGCTTGATTCGTTTGAAGAAAACGTCATTCTGATCGCCGGCGGCAAGGACACGAACTTGTCGTTTGAGGCCCTGCGCGGAATGGTCAAAAAGAAGGTCAAGACTTTGATCTTGTTTGGTGAAGCGAAAGAGCGCATCAACCGAGACCTCGGAGACTTCAGTGAGACCTTCTTGATCGGTACTTTTGAAGAGGCCGTCTTGATTGCATACCAAAAGTCTAGGATCAACGATATCGTCCTGCTTTCTCCCGGCTGCTCGAGTTTCGATCTGTTTGACAGCTACGAGGAGCGGGGAGACTATTTTAAAGAGATCGTTCGCAAATTTTCTTGATGATGAAGTCGCCCAACTCAAGGGTGCAAAGATAAGTGCTCCTCGTTAAGGGGAGCGTTGTTTCAAGGAGGAAACATGTCTTGGACCCGTTCGGCCCTGACCGTGGCTGCTTTGTTTTTGTTTTTAGCCGGCTGCGCCTCGTCGGCTCAAAAGCAGCGTAAAGAACAGCGGGACAAGCTTGTTCAATCTGCCAAACTCTACTGCGAATTCTTAAACGGTGAGCAGTATCCTGATATCGACGTTGCTCTCAATGTCCAAATGGCTCAGCGGTGTGACTCGGACAAAACATTTTCAATCACCAGCTACAAGACACCTTCCGAAATTCCGGGGGTGATGTTTTGTTGTGCAACGGCTCACAAAAATGCGCCGGCCTCAGTTCGTGAAAAACCAGTCGAGCGCGTCGCTCCAGCGAAAACTGCGCCTGCGGTGGAACCAAAAGTCGAAAAAACTGATAACGCTGGCGAGCTCGAGTAGCCGATGCTCAGGCACCTTTCCAGTCCACTCCTGCTGGCGATCTTAAGTTTGATGGGGATTGGCTTAGTCCAGGTGTATTCGTCTTCGTACGTTTTTGCATCGGAGTCGTTTGGTGATAGCCACTATTTTTTTCAGCGCCAATTGATCTTTGCGGGCATTGCTTTTGTGGCTCTTTTAACCGCGGCCCAAGTTCCGATCCGCTGGGTTGAGCGATGGGGCTGGACACTTTGGCTGATTGCCACGTTGGGAGTCATGGCAACCTTGATCCCTGGTTTAGGTGTCCGCGTCGGCGGCGCTGTTCGCTGGTTGCAATTACCATTTGGACTTCGCTTTGAACCGTCTGAGCTTTTGAAGCTCTCATTCAGTCTTTTGTTTGCCACGATTCTGGTCAAATCACGCACGAGTCTTAGCCAAGTCAAATGGCCGTGGCTGCTGTTAATGACTTGTCTTCCGCTTGTTTTGCTCTTGCACCAGCCTGATTTTGGCAGCTTTGCGATCATCATTCTTGTTGGTCTCAGTCTGCTGTTTGCTTTTGGTCTGAAGTGGCGCTTTGTGATCATGGGTTTTGCCACAGCCTTGCCCGCATTTTATGTTTTGGTGATGAGCGTGCCCTACCGCCGCGCCCGGGTGTTGGCCTTTTTAGATCCTTGGGCGGATCCAGATCAAAAAGGATTTCAGGTCATTCAATCGATGCTGAGTTTTTCGAGTGGCGGAATTTTTGGTGCGGGCTTGGGGCAGGGCCAGGGAAAATTGTTTTTCCTTCCCGAAGCGCACACTGATTTTACAATGGCCGTGCTTGGTGAGGAGATCGGGTTTTTGGGGTTTATCTCGGTGATGGCCTTGTACGCGTTTGTCGTCGTTCGGGGTTTTCAAATTGCGCTTAAAACAGAGAACACGTTTCGCCGGGCTTTGGCGCTGGGAATCACGATTACCTTTGCCTATAGTGTCTTTATCAATGCAGGCGTTGTGATGGGATTATTGCCAACCAAGGGGTTGACCTTGCCTTTTTTAAGTTACGGCGGAAGCTCACTCGTCGCGCTCAGTCTGATGCTGGGATTTTTGCTGAACATTGAAAAAAGTCTTGAAGATGAGCCCATGGCGGCGAGCCCGCGCGGTTCGAGTCTAAGCCCGCGCATTTAGTCCCCGTCAGGATTCTACGGGGGCCATTTTAGGAGCGACTTTGAAAAAAATCATGATGATTGCGGGCGGAGGAACGGGCGGACACATTTATCCGGGCCTGGCACTGGCGCGCGCACTACAGGCTCAGGATCCCAATATCGAAATTCATTTTGTTGGAACCGCCAGTGGCCTCGAAACAAAAATTATTCCGCGGGAAGGCTTTGCCCTGCATTTGATTTCGGGGGGTAAGCTTAATTTCAAGGGTCAAATCTGGGAGAAGCTCAAAACACTGGTGAAGCTTCCGTGGGGATTCGTCCAGGCGATGAGCCTGCTCACAAAATACCGCCCTCAGTTTGTTTTGGGAGTCGGCGGCTATGCTTCGGGACCCTTTGTCTTGGCCGCGGCCATCATGGGTTTTCCGAGCGGAATTTGGGAGCCCAATGCGCACCCAGGACTCGCCAACCGTTGGCTCGCTAGTTTTGTCGACGTTTGTTTTGTCGTGTTTGAAGAAGCCCGAGGTCTGCTCAAGAGTAAAAACATTTTTGTCACCGGCATGCCCGTGCGGGCCGAGATTGAAGCGGGATCAACAAGCACGGATCCTCATCCAGAATTTCATCTTCTTTGTTTTGGTGGCAGTCAAGGTTCAAGGGTCATCAATACGGCCCTTGCCAAGGTTTTGTTGCAACGAAATGATTGGATAAAAAAAATGCGCGTCGTTCACCAAATTGGTGCGACCGATTGGAAAACGTTTCAGGAAAAGTACAGCTCCTCTGGGTCTTGGATTACGCCGATGGAGTTCATTTACGATATGCCTAAATACTATTCTTGGGCTGATCTAGTTTTATGCCGGGGCGGCGCCAGTACGCTTTCCGAAGTCGCGGCCTTTGGCGTTGTCCCGATTGTTGTCCCCTTACCTGGGGCGGACAATCATCAAGGTAAGAATGCCGAAGCCTTAGTCAAAGCAGGGGCGGCCGTGATGATTCCGCAATCAGAACTCACGCCTGAACGTCTCGAGAAAGAAATCATTGAACTGATGTCGCAGCCCGAAAAACGAAAACTGATGGCCGAGAACCTGAAAAGGTTTTACAAACCTCAATCGGCGAAAAAAATCGCGGACCAAATCCTCGAACTGGGGGGCTGATGCGCTTGCAAAGATCGAAGTTTCATTTTGTCGGAATCGGCGGCATCGGGATGTGCGGACTGGCCGAGTTGCTTAAAAATATGGGCGCTCAAGTCACGGGATCTGATCTTTCAGAAAATGCCAACACGGATCGACTGAAATCTTTAGGTGTTGAGATCCACAAAGGTCATCTTAAAGAAAATGTTGGCGACGTCGATGTTCTTGTTTATTCGAGCGCCGTATCCCTCGAAAATCCCGAAATGCAAGAAGCTCTCGCAAGGCAAATCCCTTTGATTCCACGAGCTGAGGCTTTGGCTGAAATCATGCATCTCAAGCGCGGGGTTGCGGTGGCAGGGACTCACGGCAAGACAACCACAACTTCGATGACGGCTTCGATTTTTTTGGCAGCCAACGTGAAGCCAACGATCGTGGTTGGCGGGCGGCTCGATTTGATTCAGTCGACGGCCTTACTCGGTTCGGGCGAGTGGATGGTGGTCGAGGCGGATGAGAGCGATGGTAGTTTTTCGAAGCTCTCGCCCGAAATCGCAATTATTACCAACATCGACTCGGATCATTTGGATTATTATAAGAGTTTTGAAAACCTGAAATCGGCGTTTTTGAATTTTGCTTTGAAAATTCCGTTTTACGGGTCGGTGATCGTGTGGGGTGATGACCCCTCCATTCGCGAAATCTTTCAGCGCTTTCCAAAGCGTGTGTTGATGTATGGATTTGAACCGCACAATGATTTTGTTCTTAAAGGCGAGAAAGGTCTTTACGAATTACTCGAAGGGGGCAAAAGCCGCGGGTTCTTTGAAGTCCATATTCCGGGTAAGCACAATGCGCTGAACGCGGCGGCCAGTCTTATCGTGGGCTTGCAAGCGGGCTTCTCGTTTGAAACTTGCGCCAAAGGTTTGATGCAGTTTAGTGGTGTTGACCGTCGATTTCAATTTAAAGGCGAAGCAGGCGGAATTCAGGTTTTTGATGACTATGGACATCACCCGACCGAAGTGCGTGCGGCTTTGCAGGGGTTTCGAGAAAAGTTTCCGGACCGCCGGCTTGTCGTGTTTTTTCAGCCGCATCGTTATTCAAGGACCCAAATCTGCTGGCATGACTTTACGACGTGCTTCACTCAATGCGATGACCTTTTGATCACTGATATTTATGCCGCAGGCGAGGCGCCGATTGATGGCATCACCTCGGAGCGTTTGGTTGCCGAGGTGAAACACCATTCTGCCCAGCTAGTTAAAAAAGATGATGGCCCCGCTTCGGTGATTAAAAAAACTTTGAAACCTGGTGATGTGTTTGTCACGCTGGGTGCGGGTGATGGTTGGAAGGTCGGACTTGAGCTCTTGCAGATGTTGAAGGAAAAAAAATAGAGCGACCACAAATTTCATTTCATTTAATTTCACCCGCGACGTTCAGAAAACAGCGCCTCTAGGATTTCAAAGAGACAAAGCCATTACTTAAAGAGCACTGCGATTGAAGCGCCGACGAGGGTTAGAGACGCGCCGGCAAACACCGGTTTGCTGAGCGGAATCTCGCTGATAAAAAAATCCCAGAACAAACTAAACAGAACTTGAGCCGCGACAAGTAAGATAAATGTTTTGGCGCTACCCAGATTATGAAAGGCCCAGGGCAAGCCGAGCACTAAAACAAAACCACAAATTCCAGGAATCAAATACCAGAGCGGTATCGCGCGCATTCCTGTTCGCACGCGCAAGAAATCAGGAAAGAAGTCTGGCGAGACACGAACAACGACGTAAAAAAGAAGACTGAAAACAAAGAAAACTCCCGCATTAATGGCGACCGCGGTCGGAAGCCCCCAGCTGAGGCTGATGTTCCGATTGAGATGTCCTTGAGTGACGACGGCCATACCAAGAAAGACGGGTAGCAAAAAATATAATCCCATCTCCTCACGCTATCAGTTTGCGAAGCGGGCCGCAATCGACCCGGACCCCAGCCCTTGGGCACCTTGAATGCGCAGAGTGTCGATTCGCTTCCATGATCTGAGCTCTTCCGGTATCTTGGTTTCAACCAATACGTCACAGCGCTCGAGCGAAATGTGGGTGTCTTTTCATCTCAAATTTGAAAACGGCCAATCGCAGACTTCAAACTTTGAGCTTGCGGCCCCAAAGCACTCGTCACCAGAGTTTCAAAAGTGCGCCATCGGTGCCTGGTCGAGTCTCAAGTTTCCAGACCCGGGGCATGCTCTTCAGAAAGTTCGCATTCGGATTCCCATTCGGATTGCCAAAGCAATCTGAGGGCGCAAGAATTAGGGTGTGGATTCTCAATCAAATGATGTTCGTCTCGACATTCAATCTCGCGTCGTTCTTGCGCCTCACACGTCATGGCTTGTTGGCGGTGAGGCTGAGTTTTTTTGCAAACCACGAAACTTGGATGAACTTCTTTTTGCTCAGCGCTGGGCTCAGGAGCGCTCCTTGCCCATCACGACACTTGGTGGTGGAAGCAATGTTTTGATCAGTGACTACGGGGTTCGTGGGCTTGTGATTGCGCTCAAGTCATTTTCGGGAACTCAAGTGAGCAATGAGAGCGGTTATTTTCGAATCACGGCCTTGTCGGGGACAGGAAAATCTGAGCTGTTAAAAATTTTCTTAAAAGAAAAGCTAGCGCCCGCACTTTTTTTGGCGGGCATCCCGGGTGATGTGGGCGGCGGCGTTGTGATGAACGCAGGCGTTGCTGAAGCGATGACCCCGCGCGAGTTCACCGAAATCACGGAATGGATCGAAGTCTTAAAGCCGGATGGCTCAATCAAAAAATACCAGCACGATGAATTGACGTGGTCTTACCGCCATTCAACCGGGTGGGAGCCCGGACTGATTACCCGCGTGGGTTTAAGGTGGCCGCATGAACCGGATCCCACGATCTTGGACCAGGTTCGTCAGGCGAATAAAGTCAGATTAAGTAAGCAGCCCCTTGATATGCCCAGCTGTGGTTCAGTGTTTATGAACCCACCTGGACTTAAGGCGGCCCAACTCATCGACTCGTCGGGGCTGAAGGGCTACACTGTGGGCGGTGCACAGGTGTCGATGAAGCACGCCAACTTCATCGTCAACTTAGGCAAGTGTAAAGCAACTGATATCTGGACCGTCATTCAGCATGTGAAAGCCATTGTGAAGCAGGAAAAATCCGTCGACCTCAAAACCGAAGTTGTTCGGGTCGGGGACTGGGATGAGGAGACGACCACTTGAGATCCGTAGCGAAGACTCTTCTTTATTTTGTCCTTCTCTGCGTCAGTGTCGGTGGATCTCTTTGGGGTTTGGATCGAAAAGGTTTTTTTGCACTCGAGCATATTGAAATTATCGTGACGCAAAATACAGATCAGCCGCGATTTATGAAGCCCGCCATCACCGACCTTGACGAGCAGATGGAAAGACTACGCGGTCAATCTTTATGGCGCATCAGGTTAGATAACATCAATCAACAAGTCTCGAGTTTGCCATGGATTTCGAGTTTACAAGTGCGTCGCCACTGGCCTGATCGGCTTGAAGTTCGAATCGCGCCCAAGTTGGTCAAATTTTTGTTTGTTGGTAAGGACGGAAAGCTTTTTCCGGTGCTTGAAGATGGAACATTTTTGAATCCTGTTGCGGTTGAAAATTTGCCCGATGTCGTTCTTCTACGGGGAGATCAATTTGCCAGTGACAAACAACTTTTACACCGAGCGCTTGCAACCTTGAGTGAAATTCCTGATGACGGAAGCTTCTCGAAAAAAACAATTTCAGAAATTCGTTTCGACAGCAAAGAAGGTTTTTGGGCGACGATGATGAAGCAAGGTGTGCGCGTAAAGTTGGGTGATGATGGCGTGAATTTAAAAGCCGATCGCATTTCACAAGTGATCGATTATCTTGAAGCGAACCAGTTGGATGCTCGCGTCATCGATGCGAATTTGACGAAGAAAGTCCTTGTCAGGCTGCGTAAGGGTCCATAATCTAAAAGTCGTAGGACACGAGTCCTGCTCGAGATAGACCTAGCCTTGACCAAAGATGATCATCGCAAAAGGTCAGTCTTGAAAAAGTCGCTCAAGACTGAGCTTAAGGATGAGTATATGAAATCCAGTCTACCCGTGATTGCGGGACTCGACATTGGATCTAGCAAAGTCACCGTGGTTATCGGGGTTGTCAATCAGTCCTCTGCGCAACCCGATGGAACTGAGCCTGTTGTTGAAATTGTCGGAGTCGGCACCGCTCCTAATACCGGAATTCGTCAAGGTGTTGTCGTCAATATTGAAGCGACTACTGAAAGTATTCGAAAAGCTCGCGAAGAAGCTGAGCTCATGTCTGGATATAAAATTGAAGAAGTTTGGGTGAGTGTTTCGGGATCGCACATTCGCTCATTTGATTCTCGCGGCATGGTTGCGATCAAAAATAAAGAAGTGAACCGCCAAGACATGGACCGAGTGATCGAGGCGGCAAAGGCAGTCGCAGTTCCAACAGACCGCACCGTTTTGCACGTCATTCCTCGCGAGTATAAAGTCGATGGGCAAGATGGGATTTTAGATCCGATCGGCATGGCGGGCATTCGCTTGGAAGCCAGTGTTCATATTGTGACTGGTGGGCAAACAGCGATCGCCAACAATTTAAAATGTATTGAGCGTGCCGGACTTCAGGTTGCTGGAATGGTCCTTGATCAGCTCGCATCTGCGATGTCGATCTTGAGTGATGACGAAAAAAACTTAGGTGTTTGCGTAGCCGATTTAGGCGCGGGCTCTTGCCATATGGTTTATTTTGTCAACGGCAGTGTGGCGCAAACTTCGGCGATTCCGATTGGTGGCCAACATTTCACGCACGACATTGCGATTGGCTTAAGAACGCCGCAAATTTCGGCTGAAGATCTTAAAAAACGCTACGGCTGCGCCCTTTCAACGCTTGTTCAGGAAGATGAAATAATTGAAGTTGAAGGCGTGGGCGGACGCAAATCGCGCACAGTTTTGCGCCGTGATTTGGCCGAGGTCATCGAGCCCAGAGCCGAAGAGTGTTTGCAGATGATCCATAACGACTTGCGCATGAGTGGACTCGTTCCACTGATGGGTTCGGGCATGGTCCTCACGGGTGGAGCGGCCGAACTTGAAGGCCTTGTCGAAATGGGTGAGTTTTTGTTTGATATCCCCGTTCGTCGCGGGATGCCCAGTCACGTCGGTGGTCTGACCGAGGTTGTCAAATCGGGCGCGTTTGCAACAGCCGTGGGGCTTCTGCTCTACGGACATGCACAAAAACGGTACACCAAAGCATTTAATCAGCAGGAAGATGGAATATCCGACTCAATCAACTCGTCATTGAATTCAATTTCGAGCCGAGTGAAGGGATTTTTTCACGACTTATTCTAGGGGGTCGCATCATGTTTGAACTCGAAGAAAATATCAGTATCGGAGCGAATATTAAAGTGGTCGGCGTCGGCGGTGGCGGAAGTAACGCCGTCTCAACCATGATCGAAGGCCAGATGAGCGGGGTCTCGTTCATTGTTGCCAACACCGACATTCAAGCACTGAACGCCAACAAGGCTCCCGGAAAAATTCAACTCGGACTTGATCTCACAAAAGGTTTGGGCGCAGGCGCCAATCCTGATGTGGGCCGCCGAGCAGCGATTGAATCTTACAATGAAATCGTCGAAAAACTTCAAGGCGCCGACATGGTTTTTGTCACCGCAGGTATGGGCGGCGGAACTGGAACGGGTGGAGCACCCATCGTTGCTAAGATCGCACGCGAAATGGGAGCCCTCACGATTGGTGTTGTGACTCGTCCCTTTGTTTTTGAAGGAAAGCGCCGGTCGAAGCACGCCGAAATGGGTCTGCAAGAACTCAAAGACAATGTTGATACCTTGATTGTCATTCCGAATCAGAAATTGCTTTCCATCGCTGGCGACCGCACACCTCTCATCGAAACTTTCAAAAAAGCCGATGAAGTTTTGTTGCAAGCCGTAAAAGGGATCTCTGATTTGATCAACATCCGTGGTCTGATCAACTTGGATTTCGCCGATATCCGTACCGTCATGCAAGCCAAAGGCTTGTCATTAATGGGAACGGGTTCAGCCAAAGGTGAGAACCGAGCAGTTGAGGCAGCAACGGCTGCCATCTCTTCGCCGCTTCTTGAGAATATTAAAATTGATGGCGCCACTGGTATCATCATCAATGTGACGGGCGGTCCTGACCTTAGCTTGTACGAAGTGAACGAAGCTTCGACATTGATTACTGAAGCGGCGCACGAAGACGCCGAGATCATCTTCGGTGCCGTGATTGACGACTCGATGACGGATGAAGTTCGCGTCACCGTTATCGCCACTGGTTTTGCTGATCCCGAGAAGAAAATTCAGAGCGTCGATACGGTGTCTCGCATGCAGGAGTTTTTAAACTCAGCGCCTTCGACATCGATGCCTCGAATTGAATTGCCTCCGATTCCTTCTTTTGCGCAAGCTCCGATGGATATGCCAGTTCCGCAGCAGCAACAGCAGGTAGCGCCTGCGCAGCCAATGTATCATCAACAACCGATGGCGCCTCAGCCGCCAGTGATGCCAATGCCCGCAGCGCCTCAGCCCGTGCAGACTTCAATGGTTCAGCCTACTCAACCCTCGGTTCCTCACCTGCAAACTGCGCCGGCGTTTGCTGCCCCGAAAGCCGAGCGTAGTGATGCCATGGTCTCGGCTCGTGATCAATTGGTGGCAAAAGCCAAGGCCTTTAAAGAAGCACAAGACATCAAATCAAAATATGCTCAGCCCGAACAACTCTCGATGAATGTTGAGAGCTCGATTGATGACCTCGAAAAAGCCCGCCAAATGGCCCGCGAAGTATTGAGCTCTCCTTTTACGGCGCAGAACTTGGAAGTACCTGCGTTTATTCGTAAACGACAAGGCGCCGAGGGGGGCGATAAGAGCATTTAAGTGATTTCGGCCTGGTTTGTATCTGATCTTCATTTGAAACACATGCAAGAGCGGAGAAGTGAATTGCTTCTCCGCTTTTTGTCTTTTTTGGCCGACAAAAAAGCACCCTGCACACATCTGTATCTCGTGGGTGATATTTTTGATCTTTGGATCGGGGATCACAACTATTTCGACGAGAAGTTCGCCCCCTTGATCGCGCAAATCCAAAAGATTAAAGGCAATGGCGTTCAGGTGACTTATTTTGAGGGCAATCACGACGTTCACGTGAAGCGGTATTGGGAGTCAAGGTACCAGATCCCTTGCTATATCGAAGAGCACTTCGATCGGCTGGGTCCGCACTTCGTGCGAGTCGAGCACGGGGATTTGATCAACCCCAATGACACGAAATATCTCAAGTACCGAGATTTTATCCGCCAACCTTTTATAGAAAAACTGGCGCACGTGTTGTCACCACGATTGATCCATTGGCTCGGGGACCACGCCAGCAAGCAAAGCCGCAAGTACAGTTCGGTCAAGCGCCGCGATTCTGAAGCAGAGCTGAGACAAATGATTCGTAGCTATGCCGAAAACACCTATGCCGCCAAACCCTTTGATTTGATTATCACGGGGCATATGCATATTCGCGATGATTATACGTTTGAGCGAGACGGAAAAAAAATTCGCAGCGTAAATTTGGGCTCGTGGTTTGACGAGCCCCTGATTTTTCGTCTAACAGAGACGGGATCCGAATGGATCTCCGCAGAAAATCTAAAGTAACGAAAAGCTCTTAAAAAGTTTATCGGTCGACGATCCAGAGGCGTGTTAGAAAAGTCGCTTGTACCCGATGACGCCCTAGATGCCCGAAAGTATACCTTCGTAGGCCGTCGATAAATTCTTAAAGCCTGGTTTGTCGGGGCCATTAGACTAAAGCAGAGGCCTCGCCCCTCCTATTGGCCTGCCATTGAGAGCAGCTCTTGCGCATGCGCCAAGCTTGTCTTGGTAATCTTTTCGCCCGAGATAAGACGCGCAATTTCTTGGGTCCGGTCTTTCTTAAGAAGTTTAAGAACTTCCATTGAGACCGAGTTTTTCACAGGGCTCTTTTGGATAAAGAAATGTTGATCACCAAAAGCGGCGACTTGCGGCAAGTGCGTAATGCAGATGACCTGTTGGCCGTTGGCAATCGACTTCAACTTGCGGCCCACCTTCTCGGCCGTCTCGCCCGAGCCGCCTGTATCGACCTCATCGAACAAATACGTGCGTGGCCATTTCGAGGCGCCAACAACGCGTTTAAGTGAAAGCAGAATGCGGCTCAGCTCACCGCCCGAGGCAAATTTTGAAAGGGGGCGAGGCGGGTCCTTGGGAGACGTCTGGCTTTGAAACTCAACGTCCGAGGTTCCGGTTTGACTCAGCTCCTGTTTAGTTTTGATTTCGACATGGAACTGTACGCCCTTCATATTCAAATCGCTGAGCTCTTCATTGACAGAAGAGCGCAAAAGTTTGGCACCTTCGCTGCGGCGTTTGTGCATATCGGCCGCCTTTTTCCAAAGATCTTTTTCTTGTTTTGCGAGATCAGCACGCATGACTTCGAGATGTTCATCCGAATTCTCGAGTGCTGCGATCTCGGTTTCGAGTTTAAGTAATGCTGTTAAGATGTCATCGACAGATTGTCCGTGCTTTTTTTGCAATTTGCGAAGATCGCTTAAGCGCTCTTGCAGAGAGTCCAATCGACCGGGCTCTGAATCCAAACTCGACATCGACTGGCGAAGTTCATACACAAAATCTTCGAGTAGCGCTTGCGCTTGCGTGAGCGCCGGAATTTTTTCTGCCAAAGAGGGGTCAAGCAAGGCCGTCTCGGTGCCTCGCTTAAAAATTGTCTTGATTCGAGCAATGGCCGAATCATCATCAGAAGCCAGCGCACTCTCGGCCGTGTCAACAAAACCGGTGAGTTTTGACGAATTCTTAAGTCGTTTGATTTCGGCCTCAAGCTCGACGTCTTCGCCCGGTGAAAGATCCAGACTCACAATTTCATCGCGCTGAAATTTGAGAAAATCCAAACGTTGAGATTTTTCTTGGCTCTCGCGAGCAAAGGTTTCGATTTTGTTCTTAAGCTCGGCCCACTCAAGATAAGTGGCAAAGTAAGCGTGGCGAAGGTCCCAGACGCCCGTGTACTGATCCAGCAAATCGAGATGGTAGCCTTTTGAGAGCAAGTTGCGATTGTCGTGCTGGCCGGTCATTTCGATCAAAGGGGCATGAGAGCCGGCGAGGTCAATTAAAGGTGCAACAATGTCTCGGAGCGTGTTCAACGTCGAAAGATTGCCATTCAAGTAAACCTTGGACTTGTCTTCACCCAGGACGCGGCGAACAACAAGGGTGCCATCTTCGATTTCGATTCCGACTTCGGTGAGATGCTTCTGGATATCTTTGCGTGAGCGCAAATCAAACGATCCCTCGATCGAGGCTTGCGTGCAGCCACTGCGAATCTGTTCAGAGGATCCTTTAAGCCCCATGAGCAGGCTGAGGCTTTTGAGAAGAACCGATTTGCCGGCCCCCGTTTCGCCCGACAAAATATTGAGGCCCGGACCAAATTCGATCTGTAAATTTTCGATGATCGCAAAATTTGAAACCTTTAACTCTTGCAGCATGTGATCCTCCTCGAGGAATTTGCTAGTTACGGTCGCCGAAACGCAGCTTTTCTCGCAGTAATAAAAAGTCATTGTGCCCAGGTTCGCGAACCATCCAGTGATCTTGGGGGTTGCGTCTGACGACAATCTCATCGTCATTCAAAACGTCACAAGTCCGCTGACCATCCAGCACCAAGCGCCCGCACGGACCGGTTTTAGGACCGCCCACAATTTGAAAGCGCAAATCGCGATCATCCGGCATAATCAGGGGCCGGCTCGTCAGGCTGTGCGGAGCAATGGGCGTCACGACCAAAGCTTTGACTTCGGGATGCAAGAGTGGTCCGCCGGCGGCCAAGTTGTAAGCCGTGGAACCCGTCGGTGTCGCAATCAAAATGCCGTCAGCTTTGACTTCACTGACCAAAAACTTTTCGCTGTGAATGGCAATGTTGATCAGGTGGCTTTGATTGCCACGTTCGATGACGACGTCATTTAAGCACAAGTGAGTGCCCATTTTTTTGCCCTTACGATGGAAATCAACTTGAAGCATGGCCCGCGGGGCGAGCTCCATTTTGTTTTGCAAAGCGTGTTCGACGGCTGCAAAAACTTCATCGGCCCGGGTCGGAGTCAAGAATCCTAAAGAGCCTAAATTCACGCCGAGAATCGGAACCGGACTGCCTTCCAAAAGGCGAACCGCACGAAGATAAGTCCCGTCACCGCCCAAGACGATGACGAGTCCCATCTCTTGAAGAGACTTGGTTGTCTTCAAAATTTTTGTCCCCGGAACCTTTTTTTGCTCGGGAGCCGTATAAACGTCATAATCGCGTTCATTGAGCCAAGCGCTCAGCGCCGCCGCCAAGCTGACCGCGGCGGGAGTCGCCAGACGGTAGACCAAGGCAACTTTGGGGGCTTCGGCAAACTTCAGGCGCTGCGAGGACTTCTTCATTGTACGTCCATGAGGCCATCTCGGCGAAGCAAGGCCTTGGGATCGGGCTCGCGGCCACGAAACTTTTTGTACAGATCCATGGGATGCTCGGTCCCGCCGCTTGAGAGTACAAACTTTTTAAACTTGCTTGAGACCTCGGTATTGAAGAGGCCTTCATCCATAAAGTATTCGAACGCATCCGCGTCCAAAACTTCCGCCCACTTGTAGCTGTAGTAGCCAGCTGAATAACCACCCGCAAAAATATGACTAAAGGCCACGGACGAGTTTGTTCCAGGGGTGATCGGAAACAAACGAGTGTCTTTGGTGGCCTGCTCCTCAAACTCCGAAACGTTGGTGATCTGAGCCGGATTGGTCGTATGCCATTTCATATCAAGAAGTGCAAAGTTGACCTGCCTGAGACTCATCAAACCTGATTGAAACTTGTTGGCTTTTTTTATCTTTTCGACCAAGTCGGCTGGTATCTTGGCGCCGGTCTGATAATGAGCGGCAAACAGATCAAGACCTTCTTTTTCGCGCACCCAATTCTCCATGATTTGAGACGGAAGCTCGACAAAGTCCCAATACACGTTTGTTCCTGCAATCGAGCGGTATTTACACTGGGAGAGCAAGCCGTGCAGCGCGTGACCAAATTCATGAAACAGAGTTTGGACTTCGTCGTAGTTCAAAAGTGAGGGCTTGGTCGTCGTTGGTTTGGTAAAATTGCAGACGATCGAAACGTGAGGACGGCGCACCTGTCCCAGCCAAAGTCCTTGCTCACGAAAAGCCGTCATCCAGGCGCCGCCACGTTTGGTTTCGCGCGGAAAGAAGTCGGTGTAAAACAAACCCACGTAGTCGTTTGATTTTTCATCACGAACCTCGAAGACATCAACTTCGGGGTGATAAACAGGAACGTCCGAAAGTTTTTTGAACGTGAGCCCGTAAAGCTTGCGGGCGTGTTCAAAAACCCCGGCCACGACTTTTTCGAGTTGAAAGTAAGGGCGGAGCTCCTCTTCGTTGAATTGAAATTTCTTTTCTTTGAGCTGTTCCGAATAAAATGCCGTGTCCCAGGGTTTTAAATCCGCATCGCCGTCGACAGATTTTTTAAACTCACGTAGTTCGGCCAAATCCTTTTCAGCTGCTTTTTTTGACGGGGTCAGAAGTTGGTTCAAGAAACTAAAAACTTGGCTTGGGGTCTGGGCCATGCGCTCTTCAAGAACGAAATCAGCGTGCGAAGCAAAGCCTAAGAGTTTAGCACGCTCGTCTCTTAACCGCACGGTTTGTAAGACAACATCGCTGTTGTCGTTGTCACCTGTAAATGCGCGCGAGTTGTACGCCGTCCAAAGTTGTGCGCGCAGAGCGCGGTTTTTAGCATATTGCATGAACGGCATAAAGCTAGGTGCCTGAAGGGTAAAAGCCCATTTTCCTTTGTGACCCTTTTTTTCAGCTTCGATGGCGGCCGCTTCAATGGCGCCCTCGGGCAGGCCATCAAGGTCCTCTTTTTTATCAATCAGCAAAAGATGCGCATTTGTCGCGTTCAAAACATTTTCAGAAAATTTGGGGCTCGCCAGGGAGAGCTCTTGATCGATCGCTTTGAGTTGTTCTTTTTTTTCAGCGCTGAGGTTGGCGCCGTTGCGGACAAAGTTTTTGTAACTTTTGTCGAGCATCTGCATTTGCTCTTGGCTCAGTTTCAGCATCGCTCGCTTGTCGTAGACCGATTTGATTTTAGCGAAGATGGCTTCGTCCAAAGAAATTTCAGATTGCAAGGCGGTGGCTTTGGGCGAAATGTCTTTGGCCAAGGCCTGAAGCTCAGGCGAAGCTTCGGCGCTAAAGAGATTAAAATAAACATTGGTCACAAGATCGAAAGCCTCGGTTGAAGTTTCGAGAGCTTCCATGACGTTTTCGAAATTGGGTTCTGCTTGGTTGGCCTTGATGGCTGTGATATTTTGCCGAGCTTTTTTGATCGCGACTTCGAGTGCCGGTAAGAAGTGTTCAACTTTAATTTCAGGAAACGGAATCACTTCGTCTTGGCTGTGAAACCCGGCTTTTTCGAGGGCGATAAGGAAGGGATTTTGTGACATAAAAATTCTCACTTTCTGAGTTCTTCAGACTTATCAAACGCGTGGTTTTGAAGCAGCAAAGAAGGCCTCTATTGCTGTGCATAAACGATCTGAAGGTGAGAGCATTTTAGTCAGACAAGCGGGAGCGGTTTTACAACGGTTTTAGCGAACGCAAAGACCAATCGTCGAACCGCCGGCCACCGCTTGGCAGCGTGAACCTGAGGGGCAGCTATTGGCGACGCGTACATCGCAGCCCTGAGCCGTTGATTGACCGCAGTTGTTGGTATTTTGTGGTGGCTGGTAGGTGGCTTGTTGCTGGTTCAACCAGCCACCGTTGTTTTGACCATAGTTCCAATAGGGACCCCAGCTGCCGACATTGAAGTAAACCAGTCCGCCGAAAGAGCCTGATCGGTAGGCATTCGGAGCGCAAGCAACACCGTAATAGTGAGATTGAACGGGAAAGTAGCCGGCTTGGCAGCCACAGGAGCCAACCGACGTTTGATAATACTGCGGCCATTGCCAAGCACCCGAATACCAGCCGTACTGAGCCGGGTTCTGCGAGTAGTAATTTGAGTACTGAGAGCAATTCGAGGGGGGAGCGCCGTAAGCGCCAGCTTGGTAGTTGCACGGCTGCGGGGTGGAGGCGTAGGTCGTGGGAGTTCCTGCGCTTCCGGAGCTCCCGCCACCTTGATTGCAAGCGGCAAGGGCGAACAAGGTGCCAGCGATAAGGAGCGCGTGAAGGACTTGTTTCATAAATCTCCCAGTGGTGGATAAACCAATCCAACCAATCATCTTCCAAGTTCAGTGCCAAAGACTGGGGCGGTCGGGGGCTCTTTTATTGGCTTTAAGGCAGTTTTGAGAGACAAATTCTGGCCTTGGTGACAATCCACAGCCCTGTAGAGGGCCATTTTTATGGCATTTTTGTTCCCTGATGAAACATCATTTGCCATCCATTTTCATTCTTCTTCCAAATCGAACTGCGCAAGGCAGACGAAGAATTTCCGCTGCCATCAAGCTTTAGAGTCTTGAAGGTCAATAGAACGACATCTGATGAGAGGCGGTGCAATTTAAAATCGGCCGCGTCTGCATTTGCCGCATCTGTGCTTGAAAGACCCTTGATTGTATCTGGTCTTTGCCAAACCCTTCCAGAACATCCAAATTCGAAAAATGTCGGACTCAGCAGTGGATACAAGACCTCTGGATTTTTCCTCGTTGTTGGATCGATCAGAGCCTTTTCATTTTTGATGAGCTCAGCGAATAAATTTTTATCTTCAGATGACATGAGCAGCCTCATCGTCGTTTGCGAGTTTTCTAAGAACTATCTCTCACGAAAATCAAAAAAAATAAAGAGCCGGCAACAGTTTCATTTCATTTAATTTCACCCGCGACGTCGCGGGTGAAATTAAATGAAATGTAACCGGAACGCCCGGAGAATCGTCGCGATCAATTTTACGCCACCCTGGCGTGAACGCTGGAAATTCTCTGTCAGAGCAAGTCCCCTTGGCACTGCCCTTGAGGAGGAGACCCGCTGAACTGCCCTGCGAAGACCCATTGATTTTACGGAGAACCTAGCTGAGAATAAAGAGAGATGAAAGCAAAGTTGCTGGGTTTTTTCTGTCTCTTCGTTTTTTCGAGCAATGCCGCCAACGCGCGTGTTTTTGACATGGGTCAGGAGCACTTTGCCGCCTATCTGCGCGGTCAGTATGGATTGGCTCAGCAAAAAGACAGCCCCTTTGCACCTTCAAGTGGGGCGGGGACTTCGTTTAGTGACGAGTACAAAACCAACATGGCCTATGAATTTGGTTTTGTTTATGCGTTTGGGTTGGCAAATTTGCGCATTGGTTTTGAGTTTTTAAAGCCAGCGGACCTTCGCGGGGTTAAGGGCACTAGTAGCGGGGGAGCTGAGTACTACTCGGTCACCAATAATATTTCGGGCTTCGCACCGAAGATCGGTTTGGAATTTAATCTCAAGCAGTGGCCACAATCGCGGGTTTTCGCCAATGTCGATTATGGCATCGCCTCTATGACCGTGCAAAACTCTTACACCTTTACGGCGGCAGGCACGACCCAGTATCCCACGCCGGGCGCAGATTTTAGAGAAGAGATCAAGGGTGACGGAAATTTGATCGAAGGCGCGATCGGTTATGAAACTTTGCTTTCAGATTCGACAACGGTTGTCTTTGATGTGGGCTATCGCCTGCTTGAGATCAATTCCTTTAAGCACAATGTCGACGCCAACACGTTTCAAGGAACCGTCAGTAAAGGCGACACGGCAAAAAACACAGATGGGTCTGACCGCTCACTTAGTATGAGCGGTGGCTTTGCTTCGGTGATGATCCGCATTTGGATCAAGTAAATTAAGCGCCGTAGAGTTTTTCAAGTTGGTTGCGATACCTTTGATCTATAAACTTACGCTTCACTTTGAGTGAAGGTGTGAGTTCGCCCGACTCCACCGTAAAATCTTTTGGTAGAACAGCAAAACGCTTGATCGTTTCATAGCTTGCCAAGTTTGAATTCACTTCGGCAACCGACTTACGCACGACTTCAAGAATCGCATTATTCTGGGTCAGATCTTCGGGAGTTTGGTAGGCAAGTCCCTTTTCTTTGGCGAAAGCTTCAAGGCGAATCGGGTCAAGCGTGATCAAGGCGACGATATACTTTTTGTTATCACCATGAATCAAGACCTGCGACACAAGTGGATTGAGCTTGAGCAGTCCCTCGATTTTTTGCGGAGCAACGTATTTGCCTCCACCCGTTTTGATCAAATCTTTTTTGCGATCGGTAATTTTAATAAAACCTGCGCTCGTGCGCTCGCCAATGTCGCCAGTGGCGAGCCAGCCGTCTTTGAGAACTTGGTCGGTTGACTCGGGGTCTTTAAAATACTCCCGCATCACTTTTTTAGATCGAACGAAAAGCTCGCCATCATCACCAAACTTGATTTCAACGTCACCGATCGGCTTTCCGATGGTGCCAAACTCATAATCGTAAGGCGTGTTGACGGTCACCGCACCCGTTGTTTCGGTGAGCCCGTAGCCTTCCAAAATCATGATTTCGCAGGCGTGAAAAAACTGGGCAATTTCCCGCGCCAGCGGAGCACCACCACTGATCGCAAATCGAAGTCGACCACCAAAGGCGCCCTTGACTTTATGAAGGACAAGTTTTTGGGCGGCGACGTACTTGATGTGGAGCAGAAGGGGGAGTGGCTCACGTTTGGTGCGGTATTCGCTGACTTGCATCCCCACCTCAAGCGCTCGAGCAAACATTTTGCGTTTGATCGGATTGGATTCAATTTGTGTCAGAATCGCAGCATAGACTTTTTCAAAAATTCGCGGCACGGCCACCATAATCGTGGGCTTCACTTCAACCAAGTTCACGCGCACCCGTTCAATGCTCTCGGCAAAGGCCAGCGTAAAGCCAATGAACGCATGGCCCCAATGTTCGATCCTGCCTAAAACATGAGCGTAAGGCATAAATGAAAGTGAGGTGTCGCCCGAGTGGGCGCCCGCATAAGGAAAGGCCTCGGCAACTTCGCTCATGATTTGTGTGTGTGTGAGCACAACACCTTTAGGAAGACCGGTGGTGCCGCTGGTGTAAACCAAGGTCGCGACTTGGTCCGCGCGGGTTTGATTTAAAAGTTCGAGCCAGCGCTCGCCCCATTGCGGTAGCAAAGACTTTCCACCTTTCAGCAGCTCATGCCAGGATTGAAAGTTGGGATCTTCTTCGCGAACATCCTCAAAGACAAAGATCTTTTCGACGGACGGGCATTTCTCGCGAACGGCTAAGAACAGTTTCATCATACTTCGCGTCTCAAGGACTAAGAAGCGTGCTTGGCTGTTATTCAAAATGTATTCGAGGTCAGCTGGAGTCACGGTTTGATAAATAGGGACGACGACCGCGTGCACGCTCATCGCGGCCAGGTCTGTGACAGACCACTCCCAGCGCGTACTTGACATCAATGCGATCTTATCTTCGGGCTTAATTCCCAGTTCTAGAAATTGCAAACCCATGGCGCGGACTTGGTCATGGTAGTCTTGCCAAGACACGTCTTTCCAAACGCCTTTTTTCTTGTACATGTAGGCCGCTTGGTCGGGCGAGCGGGTGGGCATTTTTGCAATGGATTCGCAAAGAGTCGTACCGGTGGTATTCTTCATGATGTTCAACCAACTTTGTGCAGCTTAGGGTGAGCTTTGTCCCTGACGAGACAAGATCAATCTCACCGCTTTTTTCTGACTTTGTCCAACAGTCACCGTTTGTTCAGCGGCGGCCTGCGCAAAGGGATTGATGGCACGAATTTTAACGGGCACACCAGCGGGAACTGGGTACCTCCCCAGTTGTGATTTGTCTTGCAGTCGGAGGCCATTGACTGTGACAACGGGCTCAGACCCGCCCCCGACCACTTCGATTGAGACAAATCCCATGGGGGGCTCGGGCTGCAGAGTCGCCTCGAGACGATAGAGATCGCTGCCGGCTTGTTCGCCAACGCGATCATAAGTGAGGTAACCTTCTTTACGTAAGGTGAGGCGAAATTCTTTTTGTGATTCGATGTGACCAATGTAAGGCGTGATCCCAACATTCTTTCCGTTGACGTAAACAACGGCACCCTGAGGGTTGCTCTGAATGTTAAGAGGAACAATTTGCTTCGACGCCGCCTCGTATTGTCCTGCCGGCGTCGGCTTCTGCTGCGCAGTTCGGTTGTTCAAGGCGCCTTCTTGCGAAATTTGATTTGGATCTACTTGTGGTGCATTGCCCATTTTTTTCCAATAAAAATAGCCACCGCCCAAAGCGATCACCAGCGCGAGGCCGGCGATGAGCGTGTTGTTATTTGAGGGCTGCTTTTGCGGAACATAAATTCGTGATTGGGTTCCGTTAGGATTGCGAATTCCAGTTTGTGTTCCGGGGATTGTCCCGGTCATCGTGCCTTGACGAAATTGTCTGGGCTTAGCTTTGTCCCCAGACTTCAGAGAACTCAGGTCAACACGGTTCGAACCACTGGATTGAACATCAATGTTCAAGCGCTGTTCGGGCTCGACCTGATTGGGTGAGCCATAGCCCATCGCCGGTGGTTCTGAAGATGAGGTTTCGGTGACCGTCGCGGTGACGACCGTGCGATCTTCTGAAGTTTGAGCAGGCGGTGTATGCGAAATTTTTGCGTAATCGGCCAACTTGCGGCGGTTTTCTAAGTACATTTTGTGGTACAAAGATTTCATGTACTTACTAAATTCCTGAGTCGAAAACTCGGGATATTGAGTATTCAAAAAACGATTCAAGTCTTTGTGAAATGCAGCTGCAGTTTGATAGCGAAGAGACTTGTCTTTTGCCAAGGCCTTCATGCAAATACGTTCGAGCTCGGGCGAAATAGCCGAGTTTGCTTTTCGTAGCGAGGGGATTTGGCATTCGCGAACTTTGCGAAGGGTTGCTGCTTCATTTTGTCCCGTAAAGAGACGGTCTTTTGCGAGAAGCTCCCACAAAACAATACCTAAAGAAAAAATATCAGTGCGTGGGTCGACCGTGTGGCCATCGGCTTGCTCGGGGGACATGTAGCCAAATTTGCCTTTGATCGTGCCGGCGCGCGTGTTTTCGACTTGTGTCTCAGCTTTCGCGATGCCGAAGTCGACGATTTTGATTTCGCCTTCGAAGCTGAGCATTACGTTTTGGGGGCTCATATCACGGTGAGTGATATTGAGCGGACGTCCGGTGTTCCCATCCAAGCAGCGATGTGCGTGATCGAGACCCGCAGCGACCTCTTTAATGAGGTAAATGATTTGATCGAGAGCGAGCTCTTTGCCCTCTTTTTTCATGTGGTTGAGAATTTGTCGAAGATTTTGTCCCTCGACGAATTCCATCACCAGAAAAAATTGGTGTTTCTCGATACCGAAATCGTAGATCGAAACGATATTTGAGTGGTTGAGATTAACCGCGATCTTGGCTTCTTCCTTAAACATATCAATGAACTCAGCATTGTCTGAGTATTGCGGAAGAATCCGTTTGATGGCGACGAACTTGTTGATGCCATTGGCGCCGATCGACTTGGCCAAATACACTTCGGCCATGCCGCCAGCTGCAAGCCTCTCGAGTAGTAGGTATTTACCAAAGCGTTCCATATCTGCCATGACACCCTCGGGAATAGCTTCCCCTGCGTAAGGGTTATCGGTATGATCGCAAAAGGAGTTAATAAAATTACCTATGATGTGGATTGGACTGACCGGAGGTCTAGCTTCTGGCAAAAGCACTGTCTCGAATCTGCTCAAAAGGCAGAGCATTCCCGTCATTGATGCGGATGAACTCGCCCACCAAGCTCTTCGGCCCGGAACTGGGCCTTATCAAAAAGTCTTGTCTCACTTCGGAAAGTCAATCTTAGCCGGCGATCAAAGCATTGATCGAAAAAAACTTGGCGCTCTGGTTTTTAATCAAAAAGACGAGCTTGTGTTCTTAGAGTCAGTCATTCATCCCTACGTTCAAGAGCAAGTCTTGATCCATAGAGAACAGGCGCTCGCGCGAGGTCACGGGATAGCGGTCTATGATGTTCCGCTTTTGTTCGAGAAAAATCTGATGTCCCAGTTTGACCGGATCCTTGTTGTTGGAGCAAAAGAACAGACACAAATTCAGAGAGTGCTTAAGCGCAATCAGTGGAGCCGCGAGGAAGCCATCGCTCGGCTGCGCAATCAATTGCCGATTGAGGATAAAATCGCGCGAGCTCATGATGTGATTTGGAATGAAGGCACCTTGCAAGAGCTTGAGCTGCAAACAATGCAGTGGCTTCAAAAGATGCGGTCAATGTCTTCGTCAAAAGCGTAACCGATTCTGATCAACAAGGTCGTGCCGCGAGTCCCTAAACCCAAAAGACCCTCAAGTCGCACACGCCGGTTGAGATTTAGAAAATCTTCGACGCCGCCGCCAACCATCGCTTGATATGAGTCCATTTTGACAAATCCGGCTAATTGTTCGCTTGGTTTGTAAAGGCCCTGAATGCCCGCACTCCAATAAGGTTCAAAGTGTGCACCGAGGCAGCAATATTTTTTAAATTGGCCGTGCGGTCCAAATTGTTCGCTCGTGGTGAGATCAAAACCAAACTCGTAGGCGGCTTCATTGGGTTGTTGGTGGGTTTGCGTGATGCTAAAAACTTGGGCCGTGATCGAGTCGCCTTTTTCTTTCAGTGGGCCCGACCAAAGTCCGACTGCCACGTTAAAGGTCTTATCGCGAATCGTGCGCGTCGCAAAAATGTGGTCCTCGGTCCCAACCTCGGCTGGTTTGAGTTCAGGCGTGGCAAGCGAATCGCGCTCGAGCGGGCGGCGCATGTGATCGTTGTTCGGCGGGGCGTTCTGATTGTACTGCTCGGGCGTTACGTTGGTGGTGGGCGCCGCTAACGCAAGACCACCAAAGTTGGCGGTGAAAACAGTCATCACGACAGTCATCAAGACGGTCTTCAAGACAAAGGTCAAAAAGAAGTTCAGCACACGAGGGCTCATCGTGAATATGATAGATGAGTTTCGCCAATCAGAATAACATTTTGTGAGGATGAAAATAAAATCTAGTTTTGCACTGGCCCTGGCTCTTTTGTCGTTGTCGTCCGTGAGCCTGGCGACTGATGGTCTTTTTACAAGCATACACCATCAATACCAATCGCCGCGCGCGTTGGGGATGGGTGACGCTTTTGTTGCCGTTGCAAATGATTACAGCGCCCTCTTTTATAATCCGGCAGGCCTGGCGCGCATTGAAGAGGGTCAGATTAATTTGTCGATCGATGCAGCCGTTTCGCAAGACTTCTTGTCCTTTCAAAAAGACATACAAGATGCATCAGCCGTGCAGGGATCCGACGCCGACAAGGCTCAGGCTTACATCGAGCTCTTGCAAAAAAATTACGGCAAAAATTTTTCACTCCGCACGGGGCTTTTTGAGGCCATTTGGGTGCGTCCGGGTTGGGGCCTTGGATTTATTCCCGTCGACCTGACCCTAGACATGAGCGTGCACAATCAGGCCGCTCCCTCGATTAGTGCTCGAACTTACATTGACAGCACGTTTGCTTACGGATTTGCCGGCGACGTCAAAGACGAAAGCATCGCCGGGCGCTTGTCATGGGGTGTGACGACTAAATTTGTAAACCGCGGCTACTTTAGCAAAGACGTCAATGCGCTTGATCTAGTGGCGGACTCCAACATTGTCCGCAAAGAAGATTTGCGCGAAGGTTACACGGTTGATGCTGACCTCGGACTTTTGTGGACGCCGTACATTTCAGGCGACGGTTTTTGGTCGTTGTTTCAGTTGGCGCGGCCTACGTTTGGTGCCGTGTTGCGAAATGCCGCCGAGACCGGGTTTGGTCAAAGTTTGAAATTGATCAACAAGGATCCGAATCCCACAGTTGCAACCGATCCTCCCGAAAAATTACACCGGGTCTTGGATTTGGGAACACGGTGGGAGTATCCGAGCTTTTGGATCTTTGGTGGTCGGGGTGTGATGGATGTTCGCGACATCGGTCACCCGAGTTTTTCGGCGCGTAAAGGTTTGCACGCGGGTTTTGAATTTGATTGGGCCGTCACCACTTGGTGGAGGGGTCAGTACCGCGTCGGTCTGAATCAGGGCTATTTCACGGCGGGTCTTTCGGCTTTGTTTACGATGCTCCGCCTTGACGCCGTCACCTACGGAGAGGACGTCGGCTCGTTCAATTTTCCAAAAGAGAACCGCGTTTACCTCGTAAAAGCCAATATCGATCTCTAGTGTCAGGCACCTTTTGCAGAAGCGCCGCATCCACACAATGTAGCAGCTACATCATGGGCAGGCGCCGCCTTCATTTTGGAGGTTGGTGCCGATGGTGGCGGGGTCTGTTGTGCCGTTTGTGATAGAAGCAAATTCGGCGCAGACGGAGCTGCTTTGTTGAGAGGATCCCAAGCAGCTTTGTTGGTAAGCGGCGAGCGCGGCTGCGCCGATCACCGCGGGCGAGGCCTCACAAATCGCTTCTTTCGCTGAAGCTTGGCAGGTCGTCTCATTATAGCCGGGAAGTTCAGGATTGCAGTCGTTAACCAATTGCTCTTGGTCGGCTAAGGCGGTCGAAGCCACGGTCGCGATTTGGGCCATCGACGCCAAGAGATGCATCCCTTTTGATTTGGCTTTCGCGCAGTAATCCATGGTGGACGCCGACAAGGCGGCTCTTGCGCTTGGATCTGCTGGTTTTGAGAAGGCAAGCAGGCCGATCGCCGCGAGTGGGGAGGCATTTTCGGCCTTCATTTGTTCGGCGATATTTGAGAGGCGCGTTGGGCTCGTGAACTCTTGGTAGATAAAGTTCGCTGAGCAGCGGATCAAGTAAGCGCCTTCGGATTCAAGGCCTTCTACTTTTTGCATGCATTCAAGTGCCGTCGTTGGGGTCGACGTGTCGAGACAATCTTGCGCCTCAGAAATCGAGTCGATTTCTTTTTTTTGACAACTCAGGGTCGTCAAAGCTGCAAGTATGAGGACTGCTGACTTTATGTTCATGAACTCTCCCGAAACTTCACTCTCCTATCGTAGTTTAAACGATTTTTCGCGAGTCTGGGCGGCCCGGATTTGTCCTGGACCGAAACTTAGGTCGAGCTTTGTCTCGAATGTCTCAAGTCGGTACAGATTCTTCCGAAAAAGAGACGAGGCGTCCACGAAGGATGAATACCATGAAGTATGGAAGCTTAACTCTGATTCTCATCTTATTATGCGCGGTCGCCCGGTCAGCAGATGCAGGCGAAGTGCGCGAGTTCTACAACGGGGTTCGCGCTCTTGGCATGGGCGGAGCTTCGATTGCGGTCGTCAACGATGAGACCGCTCTTCTCTCAAACCCCGCCGGCCTGGGTAAAGTTCGGGATTTTTACGGCACCATTCTGGATCCCGAACTTGATGGCTCTTCAAGTATCACCAATGCCTATTATTCTAAACCTTTCGGTTCACCCTTTGAGCCTGCAGAAGTGCAAAAGACCATGGATTTGCAGCGTGAGTCCTACTACCACGCCAATGCACAATTGTTTCCTTCGATCGTTGTTCGCAACTTTGGAATCGGGATTTTTGGACGAAATTTACTCGACGCAACCGTGGATGCCTCTGGCGCCAATATGAAAACCTATTACTTGAGTGATGTTTCAATCGTGCTCGGGTACAACCTGCGTCTTTGGGATGGCCGTATAAAACTGGGAGTCACGGGTAAAGCGATCTCGCGAATCGAGATTGACAAAAATTTGCCCACAACCGGTGACTTGAGTATTTCAGGAAACGCCTCTGAGGGGGCGGCATTGGGCGCCGATGTCGGTTTAATCTTAACTGCACCTTGGACGTGGCTCCCGACTTTGTCAGCTGTTGTTCGCGACGTCGGTGGAACCAACTTCGAAGCGGGTGCAGGTTTGCGTATGAGCACGACGGATCGCCCGCAAAGAATCGAGCAAGATATTGATGTGGCCTTGGCGCTTTTTCCCATCCACAGCAACGACTACCGCTCGAGCTTCACGATTGAATATCAAAAAATGAAGTCGGCGGGTGAGGCCACGGACAAGACTCGCTATGCTCACATGGGTTACGAGCTCAATATGCATGACATTTTTTTTCTTCGTGCCGGAATGAACCAGCGCTATTGGACGGCAGGTCTGGAGTTGTCTTCTGAACACACTCAGCTGCAAATCGCGTCGTACGGAGAAGACGTTGGCCCCGATAACGCCCCAAAAGAAGACAGACGCTACGTTGTTAAGTTCGCGATCCGGTTCTAAACAGATTTGTTTGAGACAATGAAGCGAGGCCAAAGATGGTCAGCAGAAGAGGCAGGGAGGAGCAGAGATGAGAAATCGAAAAAGAGCGTTGATTGCATCCCTTGCAATGATCGTCTTTTTATCCGCATGCTCGAATGTATTTGAGGCCGCATCGAATAAAACCTCGGATGAGGCTCTGTACGAAGACGCGGTGAAGCTTTTGGACGACGGTCAATACCAGGCGTCTCTGGCTAAATTTGATTTGTTAAGCCCGGAGTTTGCGACCTCGACACCCGTTCGCCAAAATTGGGCCGGCGCACTTGCAGGTCACTGCGGACTCAATTTTGTTCAATACTTAGACTCTCTCGGCGAGGACCTGACAGGCTCGCCCACTTTTTTTGAATATTTGGCTAGCGCCTGGGATGGCCTCGAGGTTCACCCCGAATCTTGCACTCTCGCCGAACAAAAGATCAAAGAAATTTGGACAGGTAGTGCACCGACCGCCTCCCAGCAATTGTTTATGGCGATCTTGTCTTTAGCAAAAATGGGCACGATCGTTCGCAACACATCAGATAATAATGAGAGCTCCGGCACTGGCAATGGAACTATCGATGCCGAATTCGATGCCTGTAATGACGCCAATCCCAACGATGCGAATCAAATCAGCGATGCTCAAGTTGCCGAACTTGTGACGGGCCTCTCTTTGTTTTTGCAAAATATCACCGGTTTCACCGCTCAGCTTTCGGGCGATGTTTCGAATCTAAAAACGGCACTCGAGGCGGGCTGCACTTTAATGACGCCCAATCCGTGCACGACGACAGAGGCGGCGAACGTCTCCCAAGCCATGATTCATTCAACAAGACGGATTTTAGATTACCCCGTCATCGGAGTGGGCTCTTGCGCCCAGATAGACCCTAACCTGTGTTGCCCAGGACTGTAATGATTTTGAAATGGGTCGTTTTCTTTTTAACTGCTTTCATCTCAGCCGCGCAAGCGGGTGAGCTGTTGCAATTCGGAGAGACGCCAAGATCCTTTGGCATGGGTGGTGTTCGTATTGGTGGCAATCCCCATGATGCTCATGCATTCTTGTGGAACCCGGCCAACTTGTCCTACGGCAAGGGCATGAATTGGGATTTTTTTGGTGTCGGTTTTGGAGTCAACGGCTATAACAAGTACGACCGCTTTAAGGATTTTGAATTCGAGGGTCTTGAGAGTTTGGACGAGCTTTACGGTGAGCATCTTTGGGTCGGGTTTCAGGGGTACTCGGCGTTTACGCTGCCTTACTTTGGCGTCGCGGTTTATGATCAAGGCTATCTCGACGCGATTGCGCACAATCCGGCCTTTCCGGTCCTCGATATGACATTCTTGCACGATTACGCCCTCGCGGTGGGCCTGTCGATTCCGATCGGGCCTGAAGGCAGTTTTGGTGTAACGGGCAAGCGAATCACCCGTCGGGGTGGACCTTTGCAGTTGGGCGCGAGTATCCTCGACAATCTCGACAACAATACTCTCTTGGACCAATTTGAGAATGAAGGTGTCGGGTACGGTCTCGATGCGGGATTGATGTATAAATCTGCAGGCCCCTTGCATCCGACGGCTTCATTGGCTTGGCAAGATGTCGGCGCAACAGCCTTTACGCGAACCAAGGGAACGTCCGCGCCCGAGCGGATCAAAGATAACATCACGCTTGGCTTAACCTTTGAACAAGACATTTCACTGGCGGGAATTGCGGGGGGAATCGAGTACCGCCATATCAATGATGTCAACGAACAACTGGGCAAAAAGATTCACCTGGGTCTTGAGGTGAGTTTAGCGATGATTGACCTCCGTGTCGGTTTTTATCAGGGCTATACCACCTATGGTGTCGGTCTCGACCTGTGGCTTTTACAATTTGATGCGGCGATGTACACGGTTGAAAGAGGCGCTTACCCAGGACAGACTCCTGACAACCGTATTCAGTTGGGAATTGGGATGAACTTTAGCTTTGATCCTGATTTTAAGTTGACGGATAGTTCGGGCAAAAAGCGCCGCCTCAAACAGCGGCGTTAAATGTGCTTAGTGACCGCTTGCTCTTTGGGCTCGATCACAAAACAAAGCAGGGAGCCGCCAGCAACCAAAAGTACCAACGTCCCGAGCCAACCCATGCGATGATCGTTAAAGGCCCAAGTGCCCCAACCCACCAAGAGCGGGCCTAAGATCGCCGCAAACTTTCCGATCAAATTGAAAAAGCCAAAGTACTCGCCACTTTTCTCAACGGGCGACATTTTTGAAAAGAGCGAACGGCTGAGAGCCTGAACGCCTCCTTGGACAAGTCCGATGACGCAAGCCAAGGTGTAGAAGTGCCAAACTTCGCTCATCCGCATGGCACCAATGACGGCCACACCGTAAATCAACAAGCAACAAATAATCGGACCCCGCGAGCCAAAACGATGCGCGAGTTTTGAAACAACTAAAGTGGCCGGAAACCCAACAAATTGAACAATCAAAAGTGCGGCGATCAGATCTGCGGATTTAAAGCCCACCGAGATGCCGTAATCAACCGCCATGTTCATGATCGTGTAAACGCCATCGATGTAAAGCCAGTAGGCTGCAATAAAGATCATCAGGTTGCGTTGCAGACGCAGCTCTTTAAATGTGCCCAAGAGTTGGCGTGTCGATCCTCGAATAGCAGCACTCCACGAAGCCGGAGCGTCCTCAGTTCTGGGCTCGGGAACATTTCTAAAAAGCGGAATCGAAAACAAAATCCACCAAATGCCGACTGTGACAAACGAAAGCTTCACCGCCGTCATGGCGTCGGGAATACCAAACCAATCGGGGTGCAAGAACATCAAAACATTTAAAGTAAACAGGAGGCCTCCACCTAAGTAGCCCATCGAAAAGCCCAAAGAACTGGCATGAATCGACTCTTGCCCCGGGGCCAAAGATGGAAGCAGCGAATCGTAAAACGTCGAACTCGCATTAAAGCCAATCATCGCCAGACCAAAAAGCAAGGCCGCCCAAGTCCATCCGCCCACGCCGACAAAAGCAAGTCCGATGCTGCACGCCACACTCAACATCATAAAAGCGAAGGTAAAAACTTTTTTGTTTCCGCGCAAATCGGCCAAAGCGCCGATAAAGGGACTCATGATCGCAATGATCAAGCTCCCGACCGAAATCAAAGTGCCGAGGCGTGCGGTCGTCACAGCCGAGTCGGTCCCGACACTCCAGTACTCTTTAAAGAAAACGGGAAAGAAGCCAGCCATAATGGTGGTCGAAAACGCGCTGTTCGCAAAATCGTAAAGCGCCCAGCTCCAAATTTTTCGGTCGGTTTTGAGGACCTTGAGTTCCATGCAGGTATTCAAACATTGACTCGGAGGCCCTGGCAAGACAAGGGTGGGGAGATGCTTCAGGTCGTTCGAATCTCTCACCCCACGGATAAGCAACAGTGGTTGGACAAATTTCTACCCGAGACCGAGTCTTGGCTCGTTTCGGACCTACGCTCGAAGTCTGAAATCCAGCAACAACTTTTGCAAACCAAGCCTGGATATGAGGATTGGACCATCTACCGTGCCAGCGAGCTCTGGCGCCTGCTTTTGCGAAGGGCCCGCCCCGAGCTTCAGCTCTTGCCCCGCGATTTTGCCTTAAGTTGGCTGACGGATGTTTTGCGCCGAGATCGAAAAACTTCACAGAATCGACTCATCCAGCCGCAGTCCGCAAAAACATTGTTAGGCGTCATGGATTTGTTTGCGCCTCTTTTTTCTCACCCGGATGGCAAGCAAATCTTGAGCGATTTTTTTGCCGCGGAGCCCATCGCAGCCGAGCGCTTTGGCGTTTGGGCGACGCTGGCGCAATTTTACTTTGCTCAGTTCGCCCAGCAAAATTGGACCCTGCCGTCTTGGGTGCCCGCGCTTTTATCAAATGAAGATCGTCTCACCGAGCTTTGGGATCGGCCGTTGTGGGTTGATCTCGGTGCGGAGCTCAGACAAAGCGAAGTTGAAATCCTTAAGCGTCTCGCCTCGGTTGTTTCGGTCACGGTTCTGGTTCCCGAAATTGCGAATCAAGACAGGTATCGGTTTTTGCTTGAGCCTTCGCTCCTCTTGGCGCGTGATTACAAATCACAGAAGTCAGTGGATCGGGTCCGCACTGGGGTTTTGAATCAAACCGCTTTGCGGTTTTCGAGTCCGCTTGCCGAGGTGAAGCATGTCGTGGCTGAAGTGCGCAAGTGGGCAGACCAGGGAACTGCACTTGCGGAAGTGGCGGTGATCGCGCCTGATATCGAGGCTTACTGGCCTTTGCTTGAGCCCTTTTTGGAGTTTGAAGGCTTGTCGGTGCAAAAAGATTCGGTCTCGCGTCTTCAGTCGTGGCCCAGCGTGGGCAAGTTTTTGGCGCGTCTTCGTCTTCGCGCCGGCAAAGTCAGTTTTGCGGACTCGGAGCAAGGGCTGTTTGAGAGCGGCCTAGGCGTTCGGTTCGAAAAATTTCAGGCCTTCTTTCGGCAAGCTTTGGCGCTTGAAGATTTGCAAAGAGAAAAATCATTACAAGGATTTTTTTTGATGGGCTTGGCCCCTCGTGAGGCTGTCAATCTTGAAGAGTTCATGAGCTGGGCCGCTCGCGATTGGCCCGACGAGAGCAATTGGGCCGGCTTCGAGCTATTTCTGAAAGATCTTCTCTTGATAGTCCCAGTTGAAATCAAAATGCAAGTCGATGCTTGGATCTCGTATCTCGAAAGTCTATCGGCAAAAAAAGAGATCCGAATCAAATCAGGAATGCGAACGGGTCTTAGTCTGCTCAATTTGATGGAAGCCGAAGGGACACACTTTAAAAAGCGGATCTTTTTAGGCTTAGCCGAATCCAACTTTAAGAAAAAAACCAACCCCCTTTTGTCTACCCGTGATTTGCAACGCTTGGGCTGGGACTTTGGTTTTTTCTTAGACCATCCCGAGCAAAACATTCTGAACTTTGAACTCGAATGGGCTTTGTTGATCGAGTCCGAAGAAACTCATCTCTGCTTTCCGGCCACGGGCTTCTCGAATCAGGCCGAAGC
>JBKCUU010000115.1:0-4091 GCA_046318155.1 Bdellovibrio sp.
GCGCACGCAGACCATTTCGGTTCAGCATGAGCTCTTTGATGCCGTTGAAATGACCCGTATAGATGATCGGACTTTGAAGCTCAGGTTTTTGATTAAGGGCCAACCTTGGTCTTTAATTGATCAACTGATCGTCGGCTTTCATATCGAAGACAATCTTAAGAAAATGCAAAGCCTGAAGCTTCACTTGGTCAAGCAAGATAAGTGGATCGACGCAAAACTCCGCCTCATCGAATAATCAATCCAAGTCGCCAATACGCTCGGCGAAGCACGAAAAGCCGTCTATGATGATAGGAAGCGGCGAAGCCGATTCCCATTCAACAGAGGCCGTGGGCCTAGGCCTCTAGTGACTAGATTCTTGAGAAACCTCTTCGGCTTGGAGATTTTCTCCGTGCCGGTAGCGGTCGACCAGGTTTTCGTCGTTGGTTGGAAACGAAAACAAAAGTGAGTGCATCTGCGAGCTGGTGTCCTCTTGCGTGATCGCAATATAAAACAAATCGCGAACGTCACTGTCGGGAAATTCTTTAATAAACGTCACAATTTGATTGCCGTGCAAGTCCGTTGATCGCCAGATCTCATCGGCGTTCTGAATCGTGTCCTCGCGGCACTCATCTCCACAGGCGGCGAACTTCTCGTACGGGACATCTTTTTCGCCGCGGAGCTTGAGCATGGCAATAAAAAGACCCATGGCAAGCGGATCGCCTTCACTTAAAGCATCACCATCAAGCATCCCAAATCCGACTTCTTCAAAGGCCAAATCGTAAACCAAATCTCCGCGTCGATAATTGTCAACGAGCTCAAGGTGCTTGGTCACAAAATGCAAAAAGATAAACGACGGTTCGTCCTCGGTGTTGACGTAAGCCACGGCAATGTGAAAGGCATCTAAGGCTTCGATGGGACGAACAAAGTGAAAAACTGGAATATCCGCAAACGTCTGGGCATCATGCCAAATCTCGGCCGGCTGCTCCAACGTGAGGTCCAGTTCATCTTCAAAATTGGCGATCTCTTCTTCGCGCAAATCATCTGGACGCACCAAGGCCGAGTACTCTTGTTCGAGCTTTTCGATCGGGATGCGAAAATGCTCGACCAAGGCTTTTTCAGAGGGAAAAACCAATCCGGCTTCACGATCAATCACGATTTCTTTTACTTTTTTTCGGCGTAAGCGAAGCCCCTTTTTTTGCAGAGCTTTGGGTTTTTTGGAACGAACCTTGGATTTCAACGCCATCGTCCATTAAGGGTCGGTGCAACAGAGACTGTATTCAAGAAAAATAGTTTGATGAACCAAGTCAAGAGTTTCTCTTGCAAGTTTTCCTGAAACTTCTCAGACTTTTAGTATCAGGGCGCACCTTAAGAAATGCACGGATCCGAGTGGGCTTAGACACGAATCGCAAGGAGGCGAAACTTGTCAGATGCAAATCCTGGCTCAACTGCAGCCAAATCTGGAGTCCAAGAAAAGAGCCTCGAGCGGATGGAAGCTCTGCTCAGACAAAGTGCACTTGGTTTTCACGTTCTCTTCGACAACCAAGCGATTGCTAAAGCCCTGGGCACTTCACGCGATGATAAAGAATTTTTTGATTTCAATAAAATGAAACGCATCCAAGACGTGATGACCGAACTCATTGCGAAACCGACTTACTTTGACAAGATGTCGTACTTGCGCGAGCTCGATGAAAACTCATATCAGATGCTGATTCGCACCTATTTCCATATTGTCGAAAACACAGTCCGTGCCGGCGGTCTTCAGCACTAAGTAGGGCCTGGCTGTCTCAATGCCCCATTTCGAGAGACCTTTTTTAGGTTAAGGCCCTTAATTTAAGGCCCAACGTCAATTCTTCCGATAGAACCATGTGAACATCTTCGCTCGGCCCCTTGCCGCACTTTTTCTGATCATGCTTGTTACGGTATCAGCCCGAGCTGAGTACCGCGCATTCTTATTACGAATTGCCAATAAAGCGAGCCCTCAAGACTATCGTCTAGTCAAGAGCACGCTTGATCCCTTGCAATTTCGAACCTATCACTTTGTCGCTGCTGACGAAGTCGTCACCTACGATGACACTTGGAAGTGCGAGGGACGCACGGGCGACTTTAAAGCCATTTGCCCAAGCCCAAGAGCCCCCGCCAGTGATGAATCCAGCCCGAGCGATGGGCCAGAAAATACGCCTTAAGCGCCATTGCTGCCTTAAAAAAATCCAATTTTGATACACTGTTCGAGATGTCGTCAGAAGTCTCGAGATCTCAAAGTCGTGAATTGACTGACTTGGCTGCGGAGTATTCCCGCAAGCGCCAAGAGCTTATCGAGTCGCGTGAGGGCGACCTCGGCGCACTTAAGCAGCAATATCAAGCCCGCGAAGACGACTTACGAGCGCAAAACTCAGCCGCTATCAACCACATCAAAAAAACGGGCGCCGAGCAAATCTCGAGCATCCGTGAGAACCAATCCAGCCGAATCGAAACCCTGCGAGAACAAAACAAGCAACATCTCGAATCGCTAAGAAAATACGCGATCAACACACAAAAATCTTACGGGCAACAAATTGAAAAAGTCGAAGAGAATGCCCAAGAGAACATTCAACGCACGGTCGCAAATGAAGAAAAAAATCGTGAGCGAATTCAAAAAGACACTCAAAAATTTTACGAGACGACCAATGCGTCAATGAAGAAGTTGCAAGACGAACAGCGCACGCAATACCAAAAAGTTGTCGAGCGAAGCCAAGAAGAGCGTGTCAAAGCTGAACAAAAGGGCCAAGGCGAACTGCAAAAAGTAAAAGAGCAGTATAGAAAAATCTATGAGAAAACAGCGGCCGACCGCGAAGCCCTACTCGATCGACACAAGGCCGACAGCAACTCTCAACTGCAAACTCTGCGAGAGCAAACCCAAGGCGCGATTGAAAAAGAAAAAGCACGCGGCGAACGCATCGTTAACGACACCCGCGCGAAATACGGTGAAGAAATTCGGCGTCAGCAAATGCAGGGCGAGCAAAAAATTGACTCTCTTGAAGAACAAACCAAGCAACAGCTTGAGTCGTTAAAAACCAGAGGCGAGGAGCGCAAAACTAAAGCGCAAACTGAATACGAGCGCCAATTGGCCGCCACATATGAACTGGGTCAAAGGCGAGTGGCTGAGGTGAAAGGCAAAACCGAGCGGGATGCTCAGCGCATCGAGGCCGACTATAACGCTGATCTGACCAGAGAGAAAAAACAGTATGAGAGCCAGCGCAAAGAAATGGCCGACACTTACAAAAATCAATTTGAACGTAATGGCCATTTCTACCGAGCAAATCTGGCTCGTCAGAACGAGCAGTTTCAATCGGTTTACCAAAAAAACTCACAAACCCAAAACGAATCACTGAATATTCAAGGTGAGATGTACAACAGACAACTCATCGACTTGAAAAATGGTTTAGCCAAGAAGGTCGATGCCTACGAGCAACGCAAAGACGACCCCTTTTATAAAATACAAGACCGCGGAACTCACGTGACCGAGACCGCGACTGCCTACATTTTGCGAACCTACGTCCCGGCCCACGAAACCGAAAACGTCAAAGTCCGCATCAAAGGCGATAAGGCCACAGTGACGGGAACACGTTCCTTTAAAGATCAAGTTGAACAAGACGGCAAAAAAGTTTCGACCAACTCGTTCCAAACCTTCCGCGAAGAAATCCCTTTTGATAAACCCGTTTCAACTCAAGCCATCTCGCAACTACGCGAAGGCGACTACCTCAAAGTCACAATCCCAAAACTAGGCATCTTCAACCGAAAAGCCTAACCCCAAAACTGAGCCAATAAAAAACCAAGCCGAGATTCGTAGAGAAAAAAAAATCGCAAAGTCCCGGAGGACGAACGGCCATCTTTGATCACAGGAAGCGGCGAAGCCGATTCCCATTAGACAAAGTCCCGGAGGACGAACGGCCATCTTTGATCACAGGAAGCGGCGAAGCCGATTCCCTTAACCGATTCCCATTAGACAAATTCCCGGAGGACGAACGGCCATCTTTGATCACAGGAAGCGGCGAAGCCGATTCCCTTAACCGATTCCCATTAGACAAATTCCCGGAGGACGAACGGCCATCTTTTATCACAGGAAGCGGCGAAGC
>JBKCUU010000116.1:0-14979 GCA_046318155.1 Bdellovibrio sp.
ACTGACAATCGCAACCGAACCGTCCCGGCCATTCGCAGCTTGTACAAAAAAAGCGGCGGGAACATGGGCGAGACCGGTGCCGTGGCTTGGATGTTTGCACGCGTGAGCCTGATTGAAGGCACCAAAGCAGGATCGTTTGATCCGGATGAAGAAGCCATCGAGGCCGGCGCGAACGAAGTCGAAAAAGGCGATGACGGCTTTCAATTTTTTGGAGCCCCCGACTCGCTCGACGAGATCCGCACCGCTTTGCAAGGCCGCGGCTGGACCGTGACAAAAGCGGAGCTCTCGTACAAAGCTAAAAACATCACCGAATTGACTGAAGCGCAAAAAAACGAAGTCGTGGAGTTTCTGAACGATCTCGATGACGACGATGATGTTCACCGCGTTCACGCGACCATTCGCTTGGACTAATCAGTTGAATCGCATCGGCGATTCATGTCTTTGACTCAAAAGTTTTTGGACAAAGGTGATACTCATCACGTCTTCACCGCGGCAAGAACCATCAGCACAGGTCTTTGAGCGTGAACAGCCTCTGCTCGATACCAGATCAGTTTCACCGCGAACTAAAATTCCTTCAACCTCGAGCGTTTTTTCATTGAAAACTGCCGAACCTGAATTGCCACCGTAAGTATCCAGGTTCGCGACAAAGAACGTCTTTGATCGATCCCAGCGTCTGACTCTGGCTCCGCCCGCCACTTTTGTGGGAAGTCCCATGGGATGCCCAATCACGAAAATAGGCTCGCCCACACCCAGACTCCCTTGAGAGCGCAAAGTCACGGGGCGCGCACCACGAACGGGTCGGTCCAATCGGATCAAGGCAAAATCTTTGCCGCGGCCGACCTGAACGCTGTGAAGGACTTCTTTGCATCTATAAACTTGGTCTGCCTCAAAAGCGTCGGGCACTTGCGTGGCGTTGGCCATCCGGTAACCAAACACCCAGGCATTGCGCTGACAATCATTCGCCGTGTCGACACAATGACCAGCCGTTGCAAGAACATCCTCCCCGACCAGAAAGCCTGAACAAACAGCCGCTACAGGCTGATGACGGTAAGGCTCGTTCTGACAGGTCCCGTAGGATTCTGCAAAAGTTTCGCGGTCATAACTGTAGCGTCCTTGAGCGGTAACGCGCAGTTTTGAAAGCGGAAACATGGCGGCTGTCGCATCCGCAAGCGCAACCAGATTTGCATTTTTGTTTTCATAAACATCGGACCGATCATCGCTCCCGTAAATGACTTTCAAATCCATTTGAGCTGCAAACGCCGAAATCCCCGCGAACATCAGCATGACTGCTGTGTAAAGCGCCAATCGCATATCCCCTCCGTGGTGAATGGACTCACCAAGAGCATCCCGATCGCCCGAGACCTCCGTCAAGCGAGAAACTATTTTATTTTTGTCGGGATAAAAAAAGAAAGAACTAAAAAAAGAAAAACTACGATTTCATCGAAAGCTGAACTTGAAAGGCAAAAGCGAAGTGGCGGATTTGCTTGAGCATCGCGAACAAACCATTTGCCCTTGAGGGCGAGAGATGAGCTTCAAAGCCAAGGCGCTTGAGAAAATCAGGCGAAGACTTCAGAATTTCTTCCGGGGTCGAATTTGAGTAAACCGAGAGCAGCACGGCGACCAAACCCTTCACAAGCAAAGCATCACTGTCGCCTTGAAATTGAACTTTTTGATCTTCGCTCAGATGAGCGTGCAACCAAACTTGAGACTGACAGCCCTTGACCTTGGCCTCTTCGGACTTTTTCTCGTCCGGCAAATCACCCCAGGCTTTACCCATTTGAATGACTTTTTTATAGCGGTCTTCCCAGTCCTTGAGAGCATCAAATTCTTTCACCATCAGATCTGCGCGTTCTTGCAGTGTACTCACTTGTGCGAATTCTCCAAAGCCTTGAGGCGTCTGAGCATTTTAGATTCGAGAGTGAGTCCGAAGGATCCCATCATCTCTTGAAACTGGGGTCGCGAAAGCCCCTTGGCTTTCTCATAGCACTTTTTATAGAATCCCTCTAAGTCGGAATCATAGCCATTCCACAAACGTTTAAACAAAGCCTCGGGCATTTGATGCGTGCTCTTTTCGATGGCTGTGCCATCGATCCGATTCATATAATCCAAAAGTTCCGAGACTTGACGCGGTGAAAAATCCAGCTCGGCCAACAGGTCTTCCATCAACGCCATCTCCGAAAAACTTAAGAAGTTCGACAGCGACTCCCAAAATCTTTGGCCGGCAGCCCCCGCATCGTGCTGACAAAAAAATGTGGTGCACACGGTCCCGCGGTACTTCCAAATTCCACAGCTCTGAGTTGTTTTGACATAGTAAGGGCAAAGCCAGTCCTCGCGGTTGCCAAACTCCCAGGCTTTTCGATTGTTGAACTGCACCTGAAATTTGACGGACGGCAAAAGCCCGAGCGGAAGCGCATACTCGCGCTTGGCAATTTTTCGGCGGATCTGCTTAATCCCGTGCTGAAATCGATCTTCATGCGTCAGCAGTGCGCCGACGACAAAATTGGGAAGGTACGGCTCAAAGGTGCAGCACTTCAGCTGCTTTTGATAGGTGACCTTGGCTTTTGGCGGGCGGTTCTCAGGCGCCATGGCGCAGTTCTCGCAGGTGGCTTTTTTCTCTTCGAGACGGTCCCCTTGATCCAGCAGCTGCTGTGGAAAAGCGGCGTGATAGAGCTCCGGGATTTTATGTTTAAATTTGGCTTTAAAAACCGTCCTCGGGTCCACGCTTTGCTCCGTCGGCAAGAATGCAAAACCTTTGATCACCTGTCCAGCCCGACCTGACAAAACAACGCCTTTTTGAAGGGTTTGCCTTCGTTTCATCTTGAGACACAAAAAGAGTCCTTGTTTCATCGAGTTACAGGGCACAGTTGACAGATCTTGAAGCTCAACTGGCCCTGCTCTTGCTGTTTAGGTGAGCAGGAGGTTCCCATGAAATCCGCCCTCTTTGTCTTGATCGCGCTGTTTTCGGTTCAATCACTGGCTTGGGTCAGCACCGGAACCGCCGAGAAAAAGCACAAGTTTGTCTACAGGATGAAAACCGAAACCTTCGAGTTTGCCCAGACTGCACCCACTTATGAAGACGCTTTCGAGAAGGCAGCTTCTGCCTGCTACAACCATTTTCGAGACAGCATGAAGTCCAAGACCCGCCAGCAACGCTTGAGCGAAGACCAGGGTCTCGACATCATTGACGTCTGTGCCAATCCCCGAAGCATTTGATCCCTGCCCAAGTCTTTGATAAAAAGACAGGACGGCGGCACTGCTTTTTGGTGCCTCAAAAAGGAGCGCACCATGGGACTACTCAAAAGCATCGGCGATTTTTTGTTCGGCAAAGACCCCGATATCTTTGATGACAACGGCAATGTCGTTCACCGCCACCCCAAGAAAAAATGGGATGCTTGGCAAAACAAGATGAGGACCAACCCTCACTACAACTGGCGCAACCACACCGGAACTCGTGCCGGCGGCAGCATGAACACGCCAAAAAAACCTTAACTTGAGAAATGACCTGCTCGATCGAAGATGATGATCGCGCCTCAAAAGGACTGATCGGGTCTTCTTTTTTACTTATATAAGTTCAGACTGAGCTCGAGTTTTTCGAACCAATCGGTATGACCACTAGGGACCTTAACCACGAACAGATCTTCGGCCTTTTGCCCCCAAGTCTGAACGACAGCGGACTGAATTTCGAGCCCCGCCTTGGTCAAGCTTTCGGCGGCACTCCATAGCAAGCCTCGCTGATCCATCCCTTTAAACAGCAACGTCATCTGTCCCGAAGGACCTTCGATCTGTTGGATCTTTTCCCATTGAACATAGGGAGCCTTCGAGGCGCCTTTTTTTGAAAACACTTCAATGCGCTTCATCAGTGCATTTTCGCTTCCGGCAAAATCCAAACAGAACCAATCGTAAATGCCCAGTCGAGGTAGCGTCAAAACGTAGGCTTGCAGCACCGAGGCGCCAGACTGAAAAAGATAGCCCAGAACATCTGCCAGCGCGCCTTGCTGATCGCGGGTTTTCGAGTAGCGCAGCCAAACTCTTTTCTTTACTTTAAAAACTTCAAACGTCTGATTCTTGGCCTGCTGGACTTGAGCCAGATCAGCTTGTAACTTCTTAAGACCGATCTCACGGCTGATGACGAACAGGACTTGCTGCTCCTCAAGACTCAGGAAAGAAAACTTTTTCGAGAAAGCAATCTCGAGCTGTCGGTCCTTTGAAAGGAGCTTTTCTCCCAAATTTGCGAGCAGGCGAGACTTCCACTCATTCCAAGCTTGAGGATTAGTTCCCATAATGTCGAGCGCCGTAAACACCAACAACCGGCGCACCCGCCCCTCGTTTAAGTCCAGCGTCCCGAGTTCTCGCAGAACCAGAGGATCATTGGGGTCTCGCCGCAAAGCCGCCTGCGAAAAAGCCAGGTGGTTTTGCACGAGCCATTTGACTTCGATGACATCACTTTTCTTAAGTCCAAATGCAGTCAGGTCCCGCTGTACCCACTTGGCCCCAAGATCCGAATGTTCCTGAGGGCGCCCTTTAGCTAGATCATGATAAAGCGAGGTCCACATGAGCAGCTGCCAATCGCCGTCATTTAAAGTGTCCGCTGTTTTCTTGATTGGACCTAATGACCGCGTCGACTTTCGAGCCTTGAGCGTCTCACGCAAAACCTGTAACAAATGCGCATCGGCGGCATACCGATGGTACTGGTCATGCTGAACAAGCCCCACCAGTGGCTTAAGCTCCGGGATCAACCGGTCCATCAAGCGCGACCTGAACAAAGCGATCCAGGCTTCTTCGCCCACTTTGGAAGAAAAATACTTTTTGAGCTCTCGCCCCCGCTCAGCTCGTCGCCTGGCTAAGGACGGCACCGACCAAAATTTGTCAAGCTGGCGGCGCACCTCGTATTGAACCATGACACTGGGATCCTTGATGAGGGCCGCACCTAAGTCACCGGGCTTTTTAAAGACACTCGCTTTTGAACGAGATCTCAGCGTGCCGTGAGGTTTCGATTTTGCAACAAGCGCGAGCTCGAGAATCCAATCACTGTAAAACGAAACTCGCGACAATCCTCGCTGAACAAAAAACATAAAGTCACGATAGTGCGAAAAACCAAAAAACTCTGCCAAGGCCGGCTGACTTTGATTGTTAATCAAATCGCCCTGCCCTTGCAAATGCAGACGAAGCCGGATCCACAAAAAGGCTTTCAAATAATAATCCAAAAGATTCAGAACATGAGAATCACGAATCTCAATCTCGGGAAAGGCCTTCAGGATGAGCCGTGCTTGATCCAAATCTCTGAGCCCGCCGAGCCCCATCTTAATGGAGGGCTCAAGCATATTCTGGATGGAATCGTAGCGCTCGTGGCGTTTTTTTCTTTCGTCGCGCAGCTGCTTGAGCCATTTATTTTTTTGCCCTTGTTGGGCGAGCACGATCCTGAGGCGCTCTCGCTCCAGAACTTGGGCACCTAAATCCGTCAGCGCTTCACCGTCGAGGAGACTCAAAGTATCCCAGAGCTCCACCCCTTTGGTTAAATCAAGAGGGTCTTCGGGAACGCGCGACCGCAGTTTTAAACCTTTTTGTTGGGCCCAACTGACAAATTCTTGAACCCGCTTTTCGGGGCCCAAAAAAACAAAATCCAAATCAGAGCTCGGGCACAACTCACCTCTGGCCAAAGACCCCAGCATGATGGGTTCAGAGGCCAAAAAAGAGGGGGCGTCATTTTCAAAGAGATGACGAATTTTTTCTTTCAGCTGGGTCGACCACTCGAGTGCTCCGCCTTCGATCCCTTTTTCGACGCGGCCCCAATCCTGATGGGGCTGCGGAAAACTACCCTTTAGTGATTCAAGTCCAAGGATGTGGAGGAGATCATGTCTTGCCATTTTGCGATTTGATTCATGGCTTCAAGTGGGGTCTTACCTTGGAGCGGAAAATTACGAATTCCCGTCGCCAACTCTTGAAGTTTTGGATCAAGCTCCTGATTCTTAGCTTCGATGGTCTCAGAATCGGTCGGAACTTGAAACAAAGAAAGCTGCGAATCCGATTTTTTCGATTCGATCCCTTTGAGAACCTCGGCCGCGCGTTTTGTGACTTCCGAAGGAAGTCCCGCGAGCTTAGCGACCTGTATCCCGTAGGATTTCAGCGCGGGGCCATTTGTCAGAGTGTGCAAGAAGCGGATTTCACCGCCGCGGTCCGTGACCGTCATATGCGCATTGGTTAGACCTGCGTACTTCAAATCTAAATTCGTCAACTCATGGTAGTGGGTCGCAAAGAGCGTGAGCGCCTTTTGCTTTTCGAGCAAATATTCCAAGATGGCCTGCGCCAAACTCATCCCATCAAAGGTACTGGTGCCGCGGCCAATTTCATCAAAAATGACCAGGCTCTGCGGCGACATTTTTTTAAGAATTTCGGCCGTCTCGGTCATCTCGACCATAAAGGTCGAAAGGCCCTCACTCAGTTGGTCGCTGGCCCCAATGCGCGTAAAGATTTGATCAAAGAGCGGAAGCTCAGCTTTTGTCGCCGGGACAAAACTTCCAACCTGCGCCATCAGCGCCGTTAAGGCCACTTGGCGCATGATCGTGCTCTTACCCGCCATATTAGGACCCGTCAGCAAGATGCAGCCGCCTTCGGGCATTTCGATGTCATTGACGACAAAATCTTCGACGAAAGACTCCACAACCAAGTGCCGACTTCCCGTTAACTTCAGTGCGTTTTGGTTCAGAAATTTTGGACGCGTGAGTTTTCGCTCGACCGCAAGCCACGCCATAGACGTCAAAACGTCCAGTTCGGCCGATCGACTTGCAAGCTTCAAAAACCCTGCAGCTTCTGCCAAAACTTGCTTGCGCAGATTTTCAAATATTTCGTACTCGACATCATTGCGTCTTGTCTGCGCCGACAACACTTTTTTCTCAAGCTCGACCAACTCGTCGGTACAGTATCGCTCAGCATTGGCGAGGGTTTGTTTGCGCAAATAGTGCGCAGGAACCTTATCTTTGTGCGTGTTGGTGATTTCGATATAATAGCCAAAAACTTGATTGTAACGAATCTTGAGCGAACTAATTCCGCTCGACTCGCGTTCGCGCGCCTCGAGTTTTTCAAGCAGTGACTGAGAGTCCGTCGAAAGAATAATCAATTCATCCAACTCAGGTTGGTAACCTTGACGGATCAAGTACCCTTGCCGGATTTGCAAGGGCGGTTCATCCACCAGGGTCCGGTCAATGTCGTCACAGAGTTGGTGTAACCTTGAAAACCAAGATTCATTGGCCTTTGCGATCTCGAGGGCACGCAAACCTGCGCGGGCAGAATCTCGAATCGATTGCAAATCCCGGGCATTGCATGAAGGCTGACCGACTTTGCTCAGCCGACGCTCAAGATCACCCATTCCGCGCAAAGCTTCGCGAACTTTTTGCAGTGGACTTAAATTGTGCGTCCAGTGCTCAACTTTGTCGTGCCGAAACTTAATGTCCTCGGCATCCAAAAGCGGAAATGAAATCCACTGGCGCAAAAGCCGACCGCCGATCGAAGTCTGCGTGCGATCGATGGCCTGATAAAAACTTCCGCCCAGATCACCTTTGTAGGTTTGAAAGATCTCGAGGTGCCGGAGCGTCGTTGGAGACAGGCTCATTCGGCCCTTGAGAGTTCGGCGCTCGAAAGGTTTGATGATAAGCCTTGACGTCTCACCCGCGAGCGAGCGGACATAGCCAAGCAAGCGGCGGAGGGCCGGCAAATCAAATCCCGCAAGCACGGGTTCATCTGGGTTGACGAGCCTATCACAAACACTCAAGACGGCTGCTTGCGGTTTCAAATCCCCGGTTTGACCGGCATCAATGACCCACTCGGCGATCGGCAAAAGTCCGATCAGTCGTTTGGCCTCTTCGAGCGTGAGGTTCTCAAAGAAAAACGCCTCGCCCGTGGTGACATCCAGGGCCGCAAAAACATGATTTTCGAAGATGGCCAGGTAATGCGAGCGCGAGGTTTCGAGCGTCTCGGGATCCAAAACCATTCCGGGTGTGAGAATGCGTGTGACCGCGCGTTTGACAATCCCTTTTGCCAATTTAGGATCTTCGATCTGATCGCACATTGCGACCTTTAAGCCCCGAGCCAAAAGTTTATTGATTTGACCCGCAATCGATTGGTGCGGGACTCCGCACATTGGCGTCTCATCCTGCGATTTTTTATTCCGAGACGTGAGTGCAATCCCCAGAAGCGGAGCCGCCGTGACCGCATCATCAAAAAACATTTCGTAAAAATCACCCATGCGAAACAAGAGGATCTTATCCATGTGCATGGATTTTATTTCCCAATACTGGCGCATGAGCGGGGTCGCTTCTTTCATCCTTTTAGGAGTAGAAACAAGGCCGTCTCAAGTCACTTTCTGATGCTCGCCGTTACGAGGAATCGGTCTCGGCTTTGAAGTCGATGGGCTGTTTATGCTGAAACTTAAGGCAATTCCGAGAGCATTTGGCGCCCCTCACGAAGTCCGGCCTGGGCCCAGCTCTGCCAAGCCACGGCACTTTGTTCGGCATCCTGAACAAGGACGGGCGCATGAAACTCGATATGAGCTTTGAGCCCCTGAGTTTTCATGAGGGCACTCAGGTGCGGCAGCAAGGCATCCTGACCGATAAAGGCCACAAGCCTTGAGGGCTCGTAACGAATCCGAAAGGGCTGTATCCAGCAAGCCTCTTGTTTTGCGATCTCAAAAACACCGCGGCGCCATGGCTTGGCCTCATCAAGACTGGTTGTTCCCGATGGAAAGACTGCGATGCGCTTGCCTTGAAGAAGACCTTCGGCCACCGCTCCGCGTGCCGCCTTGCGGTGCTGACTGGATTCGCGGTGAACAAAAATCGTATCCATGGCCCTGGCACCATCACCAAACAAAGGCCAATCTCCGATTTCTTTTTTTGCGACAAAGCTGATTCTGGGCGCCGCGGCCATCAAAAGTGGAATATCTAAATAGCTGAGATGATTGCCAACAAAGAGAAGCCCGGGTTTTTCGGAAACAAGACCCGTGATCTGAACCTGCAGCCCGACCCGCTCAAGCATCTCTTCGGCCCAGAGTTGCTTGAGTTGGGCCAAGTCAGCGCCCCCTTGCCTTGAGCGGCGAAGGTAACCGTAGGTCCGAGTACAAATTGAAAGCGTCTTTTTTGCGGCTATTAAGCTTTGCATGTCTCGATGTTAGAACAAATCGAAAGAAGCAAATGTTGAGATTTGGTTAGATTCTACCGACGAGCCAGGCCCGATAGGAGCTTCTGATAAATTCCATCAAAGCCCCCATTGCTCATGATCAAGATGCCATCCCCGGGTTTTGATTGCTGCAATAAATAGCCAACAATTTCATCGGCCGATGTAAAGACCCCCGCCTTGCCGCCTCTTGCCTTCAGCTCTGCGACCAATTCGTCGGAAGAGAATCGATCTCCCGCATCAATTTTGCTTTGGTCAAAAGCCTGCGCTATCAACGTCTCGTGAGCGCCCGAAAATGCAGTCAAATAATCTTGCTGAAACACCTTGCGGCGCGAAGTCGCCGAGCGAGGCTCAAAAACGCTAAAGAACTTCTTCTTTGGATACTTGGCCTGAATACCCAGAATGGTCTCACGGACGGCTGTTGGGTGATGGGCAAAATCCTCGATGACCAAAACCCCGCCCGGCTCGCCCAGAACTTCTTGTCTTCGTTTGACCCCGGCAAAGGTTAAGAGACCTTCTTTGACTTTGTCTTTTGCTAACTCCAAAGAATCGGCCAACGCCAAACACGCAAGGGCATTCAAAACATTGTAACGCCCGCCCATTTTTGTCTTAAAAATTTCACCCGTCGGCTGACTTTTTTTGATCAACTCAAACTCGGTCCCCGCATCGTTCATCTGAATCACGCGCGCCTGGTAATCCCCTTTTTCGATGCCATAGGAGACTTGTCGCTTGCAGAGGCAAGCGGGCAAAATATCTTGAATGTTTTTTTCTTCCGCGCAGTAGATGAGCGTCCCATCAGTTGGGATCAACTTCAGCAACTGCGTGAACGCCGCTTTCACTGCATTTAAATCGAGGTAAATATCGGCGTGGTCAAATTCTATCGACGTCAAAATCACATGGCGGGGTCGGTAATGGATAAACTTAGGGACCTTATCAAAATACGCAGTGTCGTATTCATCGCCTTCAATCACAAAATATTGACCATTAGGATTCTGAAAACTTTTCGAAAAGTTTTTTGGAATTCCACCGATCAAGAACCCAGGCTTCAGGCCCTGCACTTCACAAATCCAACTCATCATGCTCGTCGTCGTTGTCTTGCCGTGCGTTCCCGCAACGACGATAGCCTCGCGGCCCGCAATGATAAACTCGCCCATCGCTTTTGGCAGAGAGGTGTAAGGAACTTGAAGCCGCACAAGCTCTTGCGCTTCTTCATTGTTGGCCGAGATCACGTTTCCAACAATGACAAAGTCAGGCACGGGATCAAGATTCCGTGCCGAGTAACCCTTGACAACGGGAATACCCAGACTCTCCAGCTGAGTCGACATCGGCGGATATGGAGCCGAGTCCGAGCCCGTTACTTTAAACCCACGATCCTGCAAAAGGCCGGCAAGACTGGCCATGGCCGTCCCGCAGATCCCGATTAAATGAATATGGTGTCCAGGTTTAAGTTCCGAAATTTGCATTGCTTAAGCCCTTCTCAAGCCTTCGATAATCCAATTGTGAATTTGCGGTCTTAACTTGGCAAAATCCATGAGGTCTTTGCCTAAAAACACGCGGTTGCTTAAAATGACGACCAAGAGATCGCTCGCAGGATCGAACCAAAAAGAAGTTCCAGTAAAACCCGTGTGACCAATCGAGTACGGAGAAAAATAATCGCCCGAAGTTGAACTCCCAGGTGTGGGCATTGAGTAGCCCATCGCCCAGTCACCGCGCCCCAAAGGCAAGGCTCGGTTCATAAAAATCTTGGCTGTCTTTAATCGAACTTGGATTCGCGAAATTCCCAGCAACTGACTGCGCAAGAAAAGCCCGGTCCAAGACACATCATCGACACTGCCAAAAAGACCCGCGTGCGCCGTCACGCCGCCAAGGGCCCAGCTGTTTTGATCGTGCACTTCGCCCTGAATCAGCTTGCCGCGCCAAGGATCACGATCTGTTGGCGCGTAGAAGCGCACGGGGTTTGGCGTAATATTGCCGGGGTGAAAATCCAGAGTACTGACGCCTGAATAAAACTTTTCCTTCAACGATTTCCAAACATCGAGCAAAGGTTTTTGCTCAATGACCTCAAGGCAATATCCCAGCACCAAAAATCCAATGTCCGAGTAAACCGCCGAGGTGGCCTTTTCATACGGCAGCTCGCGAATCATGCTTTTGAGTTGCTCAAACCGAGCTTCCACCGGTTTATTCAAATCTAAGTGATTATAAAAATCATGCCACCAAGGCAGGCCGCTCGTGTGGGTCAGACAATTCACAACCAACACATCGGAGTGCGGAAACCAAGGCAAAAGCTCAGAGACTTTTGTGTCGAGCTTCCATTTGCCTTCATCATAGGCTTTCATCAAAGCGGTGGCGGTGAAAAAAGCTTTCGTGATGCTGGCAAGATCATAGTAGGCGAAGGTTTCACCAACCGCGATATCGCAGATTTTGCGGCCCTGCTGATGGACCTGAACCTGAATCCCAGGAGCCGCCCCTGGCAAACGCTCTGCTATTTTTTTTACAAGTTTTTCTTCAAATGCTGAAAATCTCATCTCTCACCTATGTTCACCTGAACGTGACCTGCGTCCACTTGCAGTTGATTCTTAAAAATAGAGGCCTTTGTCAAAAAGGGCATCGTTCGCTGTCTCTCGCCGTGCCCCACATCAACTCCACGAAAAACCGGGATCTTGATATCTTCGGCAAACCTTTTGAGAGCAAAATCGACAAAGCTTTTTTCTGGCTGACCAGGTTCAGCGCCGCCAAGAAAGTGTCCAAAAACGATCGCCTTGCACCCCTTCAGAACTTGGGCCTGTTTAAAATGTTCGAACATTCGATCCAGTCGGTAGCCGCGCTCACCGAGGTCTTCCAAAAACAAAATTCGGTCTTTGATGTTGGGTGGCAAAGCCGTGCCAATCAAACTTTGCATCGTCGTCAGATTGCCACCTAAAACTGCCCCTTGAATTTTAGATTTTTTCAAGGCCGACTTGTTCAATGGCTCAAGATCAGCAAAGACAATTTCAGAAAGTTCACCAAACACCAGTTGCCGAAGCTCTTCAACAAACTCGACAGGCAGTGTCCCGCTCCCCAGTCTTTCAAGGATCGGACCATGCAGTGTGGACCATTTCCACTTTTGATTGAGTAAAAAGTGCAGCGTCGTGTTATCAGAAATACCGATAAACATTTTTGGCTGAGGCGGCGCTTTTTTCTTCAAAAGCAGAGGCAGTAGGCGGTTAGCGCCATAACCGCCGCGAACACACCAAACGGCTGAGGAGTCTTTGGCGCGCAAGGCACGGTCCAAAAACTCAAAGCGTTTTGCATCTGTATGCGCGTGAAACTCAAACGGAACAATCAAGTCTTGTGGACGGCGCACGCGCAAGCCCCAGGACTCGAGCAAAAGGATCCCTTTACCAAGGTTTTCTTCATGCGCTGAATAGCCCGGCGCGACCAGGTCGACCAAGTCCCCTTTTTTAAGGGAGCGCCATCTTAGAGTTCGGAAGCGAGTCATTCTCTAAGGGTGTCGGATATTTGGAATCAAAGCAAGCAGCACAGAACTGCGAAGACTGACTTTGCAGACCTTGAAACATGCCCTGCAGTGACAGGTACGACAAACTGTCAGCCTCGATAAACTGCCTGATTTCTGCAAGACTTTGGTTGGCTGCGATCAAATGACTTTTTTGAGGAGTGTCCACGCCGTAGTAACAGGGCCCGATGGTCGGCGGACTCGCAATGCGCATATGCACTTGTTTTGCGCCTGCCTGGCGGATCAGTCGAATGATCTTCTGACTCGTTGTTCCGCGAACCAGACTATCATCAACCACGATCACACGTTTTCCAGCTAACACCGCGCTTTGTGGGTTGAGTTTGATTTTCACACCAAACGCCCGGATAGATTGGGCCGGCTGAATAAAGGTCCGGCCGACGTAATGATTGCGAATAATTCCAAACTCAAAAGGGATCCCCGACTCCGTCGAGTAACCCAGCGCACTCGGAACACCCGAATCGGGCACCGGGATGACAACATCGGCCTCAACCGGATTTTCTTTGGCGAGCCAGCGGCCGAACTGCTTGCGTGATTCGTAAACAGAACGACCAAACACAATTGAATCTGGCCGAGCAAAGTAAACATGTTCAAAAACACACCGCGAAAGTCGGGCGGCTTTTGCAAAAATCTCAGAGTGGGTCCCGTTATCATCGATCCAAAAGATTTCACCGGGCTCAATTTCACGGATGTACTTTGCACCGATCAGATCGAGAGCACAGGTTTCGCTCGCCACGATATAAGAGGTCTGGCCCTTATCGTTTGCTTTCGTTCCCAAGACCAAAGGCCGAAAGCCATGCGGATCCCTGACCGCAACCAGTCGATCATGCGTCATCACAACCAACGAGTAAGCGCCAACGACCTCGGCCAAACTGCGCTTAAGCGCTTCGACGATTTCGTTTGTATCGGTTCGCGAGATCAGGTGCAAAAAACATTCGGTGTCAGAACTGCCCGTAAAGATAGCACCGGTTTCTTTCAGCTGGCGCCGGATCCCATCGGCATTGACGATGTTTCCATTGTGCGCGAGTGCCACTGGACCGTTCAGCAGATTTGCCGCCAGTGGCTGCGCATTCGCCATTGAATTTTGCCCCGTTGTCGAGTAGCGAACGTGCCCAATGGCTGCGTCGCCAACAAGTCGATTTAGATCGTGTTCTTTAAAAACATCACCGACCAACCCAAGACCCTTATGAAGGATGTGCTCTCCAGAGCGCATCGAAACAATTCCCGCAGATTCTTGCCCACGGTGTTGCATGGCATAGAGTCCCAAGTAAGCAAGCCTTGCCGCTTCTTCGTGATTCCAGACGCCCATGACCGCACATTCTTCACGAAATCCCGTCAAGCAGACCTCCGAAGCCGGCATCAGATGCGGCCTTCATTTCAGTCACGGACCACGCGTGATTTTTCCAAGTCAGCTTCTGACTTTGAGTTGAACCTAATTTTTGAATTTCAAGTCCAAGCCCTTGAATTGCTTTTACAAATCGAGCTTCAGCTGCGGGCGAAATCTCAAAAATCATCTGATAGAGAAGTTCATCGCTCAAGTCTTCAAGAGAAAAGCCAGACTCGATCGCAACACCTTGACCTTCAAGACACATCTTCGCCAGCGACAAAAGCACGCCGCCTCGGCCCGACATTTGCGAACTCAAAATCTCATCCGCCTTATATGCTCGCACGAGCTCCGCGATCCCTTTGGCCATCTGAGCGGTCGCCTTCACATCAATTTGACCCATAAACTCGAGGGTCGAATTCTCGCGCGTGCGCACCACCGTTGGCTGACTGACCAGGTACACAGCGCTTCCCGTTTCTTGAAAGCGGTCAGCCGGGATCTCTTCAACCTCTGAGCGTAAGCCCACGAGCCCCAACGCTGGCGTTGAAATGATATTTTGGCCCAAAGTCTCGTTGTAAAAACTGACGTTGCCGCTGATCACCGGAGCATTGAGCGCCAGGCTCGCCTCGGTAATGGCGTCGACCGAGGCCACAAATTCGCTCATGATCTCGGGCCGCTCGGGATTTCCAAAGTTTAAGCAATCTGTCAGTCCCTGAACGTCGGCGCCTTTAAGGGCCATTTGTAAGGCAGGATAAAAAACAGCATCCAGCGCACCAATGCGTGCATCACGCTTCATCCAAGCCGGCCTGCAACCGACAGTAACCGCCATTCCTCGACCTGAAGGCAAGCGGTGAAAAGCGACATCATGATCTGCTCCGCGCACGGTGCGAGCCAAAACTCGCTGGTCATATTGACGGTAGATCCAGCTCCGCCCGCAATGCTCGGGCGTCATAAGCTTTGCACCCAGATCCCAGTTTTGCGT
>JBKCUU010000117.1:0-33073 GCA_046318155.1 Bdellovibrio sp.
CCCCAGGACCATGGCAAAAGAAAAGATCAAAGTCCCCGCACCGGTAGAAATGTCGCTGCTACACAGTGTGACCCCGCCGCGCCACAAAGTGGCGCGGCGCTTTCACACTTTGTAGCAGCTACATTTCTACCTTTTCCGCAGGGTTTGGTAGGCGGCTTCGATGAAGTCGCGGCTTAGTGCCGAGGATCTTCCGAGTTCGCGGCGGTACGCTTCGTCCACCATCGCGCCTCTTGCTCCCGCAGGCAGCCCCAGAACTTCGTACGCATCGAAATTGTGACCGTTGTAATTGAACATGACGTTTAGAATTTTTTCTTTCGGGAGGCCCGCTGCGGGATCCAGCTTTTGTGCCTCGATCGCTTCTTTGCTCAAAGTCACCGGGCCTTTGCTCGAAATTTGCGCTTTTGCAGACGCCGCCGTGGGCCCGCCGACGCGCAAATTAAGCTTGGACGGCTGCTTGTGTCCTTGCCGGATCGAAAAGAGGGCGAGGAAAAACAATCCTAGCCCGATGCTGTAATATAAAAAATCTTGGCTCGAAAACACTCTTCGATTATCCAAGGTGCTCACCAGAACCTCAAGGGGAAACAATGTCAAGCCCACAACAAACACCGCCGAATCCATTCGATCAGCAAAGAGCTATTCCCGGAGTGAGACACATTATTGCTGTATCGGCAGGTAAAGGCGGCGTCGGCAAATCAACCGTCGCCACCAATTTGGCTCTTGCTCTCTCAAAAAAATACAAAGTCGGCTTGCTTGATGCCGACATCTATGGCCCCTCGATCCCGCGCATGCTCGGTGCCATCGGGCAAAAACCCAATATCATCGAAAACAATCGCATTGAACCGCTGGTTCGCTACGGAATGAAACTGATGAGCATTGGTTTTTTGATCGAAGAAGGTGCTGCCGTTGTTTGGCGTGGGCCCATGCTTTTTAAAGCGATGGACCAATTCTTGCGCGACGTGAGTTGGGGTGAGCTTGACTACCTCTTGATCGACCTTCCTCCTGGCACCGGTGACATCCAACTTTCGCTCGCGCAAAAAGTCCCACTGATGGGAGCCATTGCGATTTCAACACCGCAGAATATCGCGCTCATCGATGTCAAAAAAGCCATCGATATGTGGAAGCGTACAGGAGTCAAGATGCTCGGCGTGATCGAAAATATGTCGTACATGCTGGCCCCTGGTTCGGGCGAACGCATTCAGCTTTTTCCAAAAGGTGAAATCGATGGCTACTTAGATGCCAATCAGCTCAAAAAATTGGGCGAGATTCCATTTAATCCCAACGTCAGCTTAGCCTCCGAAGCTGGCATTCCCATTGTCGAAAGCAATCCCAATGGCGCAGAATCGAAAGTCTTTTTCGCCATCGCCGAGAAGATCGCCTCCATGGCAACTTTTCCTTGATGACAACTTGCTTGATCAATCCGAAGTTTCAAAGCACGCGGCAGACTATTTCTGAGTTCTCATCCAAGCTTCGATCAAACGGGCCGCTTCTTTTTGCTCGGCGGCCGAATCAAATCCTTGAGGTGGCCAAGACTGGATCACACCGTCAGAAGGTCGGGCTTCCGCTATGAATCAACTCATTTCATTTATCTTTGGCTATACTTGCCGATAAGATCAGGGCTATGGAAAACACCCCAAAAGGAAGCAAAGCCCGGTATGGCCCCACCGGCTTTAAAGGCTTTATGATGATCTGGCTGTTCTTCACGATTCTTTTGTTCGTGGCCTATAATTGGCGTTAAATTCAAGAGGCTAGAAGCCGGGCCTGGACTTTCATTAGGCCCGCACTTTCTGCTTGATTTACATATAAATTACACCTACAAATGTCTATGTAATTTATATGTAAATCGAGGTGCCTATGTTTGCCTTAAAAAATATCATCCCCTCCCTCATGACCGGCGAGCAGTTGCTGCTGAAACATCAAGAAGCGCCGCCCGGATTGCGCACTGGTTATTCGCCTTTGGATCAAAGACTATCGGCAGGGGGCATTCCCCGCGGTGGCCTGTCGCTTTGGGTCAGTCCTTTGGGCTACGGCGCCACCTCGCTTTGGCTTCAAACCGCCCGCCCCCTTCATGGTGATCAAAAGTGGAGCGCCTGGATCTCAAGCCAGACCACCTTGTTTGCCCCCGCGGTTTGGAATAAAGGCGTGGATCTCAAGTCGCTTTACCTCGTGCGCGCGCCCAACGACATCAAAGAGTGGACGGCGGTTCTAAAAGACTGCCTGATGTCGGATGCGTTCACACTGATTGGCTGCGAAGTGCCATCGCTGGCGCCTTATCAAAAGGTGCTCAAACAACTGCGCCGCTTGGCTGAAAACGCCAATGTCAGCTTTGTCTTTCTTTCCAATGATGTGAACGACCTCAAACGGACCGAACACTTTGAATTTGTCATGCAGATCCAAACAACTGCACTCAAGGTTTTAAAATGCAAAGGCCGCCCCTCCTTCACGGTGCCCTGGAGCCAGTACGAAGCCATTTTAAAAACTCAGTACGACTCGATTTTGGGGAGCCACTATGACGCGAATTTTCTGCCTCAACTTCAACCCCAATCACGAGGGCGGACGTCAGACACGGGTGTCGAGACATTGGGCCGAGGCGTTTCTTCCGTTTACACCTCTGCTACATTTTCGCGAACCCGGGATGCTCTGGGGCGACGTGAGCAAAACGACATGGCTCTTCAAAAACTCCAAAAACCTGCTTGAGCAGATTCACAAAACCGCCATCAGCTTGGGGGCCAAGGATATTTCGCTGGCGCTTGCCGATACGGCCGCCGGCGCGCAGGCGCTGACCAAGCATTTTGATTTTTTTATTTCAGAGCCTGGTCGTCAAAGCGAATCGCTGGCCGCGCTGCCTTTGCACTGCTTGCGTGATCTTGAGGGCCTTAACAATTGGGACGATGTTCATCAGGTCGAACAGATCAGCGAATTTTTGCAAAACTTGGGGCTGCAAACGCTGCAAGATTTGCAACAACTTCCGCCCGACTCTTGGGAGCTGCGCTGGGGGACGCTGGGCCATCATCTTCGGCAAAAGTTGGCCGGCACCGAGACCCATACCTGGACCCCGCTGGTTCCCACCGACACGCTGACGGCGTATCAATTTTTTGAACACCCTTGCCAGGACCAAGCCACACTTTTGCACTTTATCGAACAATCACTGACAGAGCTTTTTATTCGGCTCGAGGGGCGTTCGCAGCGGCTTGAAGTTTTAAAACTGATGCTCACGTGCGAGTACTCCAACCACAAAATGCCTTTACAAATCGCACCGACGATCAAGTTTCGTGACTTGTCTTTGATTCTTAAAATCTTGCGCGAGCGTCTGGACAAAATTTCGCTCGAGAATCCCATCAAAGAGTGGGAGCTCGAAATTTTGCCCGCCTTTCAGGCGCACCAGCAACTTGATTTTTGGGAGCCTCAGGTCAAAGAACTCGACAATTTGCTTCGCTTACAAAGCGTCCTGCATGACCGCAAAGTGCAGAGTGGTTTTTTGCGACTGCGCGATGAGCCCGTTCCTGAGCGCGGCTTTTCGCTTGAGCACGAGTCCTTTTTTTCACCCCTTCCCACAACCGACTTTGTTTTTATCAACGATTCGCACCGGCTCATGCCCGTTCAGTCTGAGCATCTGCAAGCAGCCCCTCGCCCCACTCGCTTGCTTGAACCGCCCAAGCCCATCAGTCATGACGAGTTTCAGTCTTTAAAACTTTTGCATCCACATCCGCTCGAGCGCCTGGATTTGCCTTGGCAGAATATCGCCCGCGACTACTGGCTCGCGCTCAACTCACAAAAGCAACTGCTTTGGATTTTTCGAGATTTGCACTGGAGCTCTCAAGGCGATCAGGCCCGTTATTTTTTGCAAGGGTACTTTGATTGAAACAAGAACTGGGCGCCACCTCCAAAATTGATTTTGTTGAACTGCTGACGCGCAGTCACTTTTCATTTTTGCAAGGCAGCTCCTCACCTGACGAAATGATTGAACAGGCCCAGCGCCATGATTACTTAGGTCTTGGGCTTTGCGATGTGAACGGGCTTTACGGCGTCGCGCGCGGTTACCGCTTCACGAAAATGGCAACTGTCTTTGATAAAAAAGATTTTGCCTCTCGTCCCGACTTTCGCTACCACGTCGGGGCCGAGATGACTGTGCCCGAAGGCTCGGTCGTTTTACTCCCGATGAACCTGCGCGGCTATAGCAACTTGTGCCAGCTGATCACGCAAAGCAAACGCGCGGCCGAGAAGGCCTACTCGTGTTTGCAAGATGAGCATGTGTTTTTTCATCACGAAGACCTCATCGCCTGTGTCTTGCCGCCGTGGAATGAAGCCCGGCTACAGCGCTACCAAACTGTTTTTGGCGACCGTCTCTACTTGCCTTTGCACCGAGACCTGACCTGGGAGTCTCGGATCTCTCAGGCCCAAGCTTTTTACTTCGAGCAAAAAGGCTATGCGCTGTTTGCGACGCAAAGACCCTACTTTCACAAACGCGCGCGAAAAAAACTGCACGACGTGATGACCTGCCTCTACCACCAGAAGACCAAATCGCAAGCCGGGCACTTGGTCCTCAGCAATTCGGAGCGCTGCCTTCACTCACTTGATGAACTCAAATCCTTGTGGCGAGACCGGCCCGATCTTTTGCAAGCAACAAAAGCCATCAGCGACCGCCTCTCTTTTAGCATGAGCGAAATCCGCTACCGTTACCCACAAAGCGATCTTCCCAAAGGAATGACGCCAAGCGATTTCTTGCGCCAGCTTTGCGATGACGGTTGCCGTTCGCGCTTTCCAAATGGGGTCCCAGAGAAAGTTCGCCTCTTGATCGAAAAAGAACTCCGCATTATTCGAGACCTGAATTACGAAGATTATTTTTTAACCCTTTGGGAAATTTGCGGCTTCGCCAAAAGCCGAGGAATTTTGCACCAAGGCCGAGGCTCTGCCGCCAACTCGGTCGTTTGTTATTTACTGGGTTTGACTGCGATTAGTCCCACGGAAATCGAAGTTCTTTTTGAGCGGTTCATCTCGAGAGAACGCAGCGAACCTCCCGACATTGATGTCGACTATGAGCATGAGCGCCGCGAAGAAGTCATTCAGCACATCTATCAAAAATACGGCAACGAACGCGCGGGTATGGTTTGCAATGTGATTTGCTTTCGCGCACGCATGGCTTTGCGAGAAGTCTGCAAAGTTTACGAGATCTCTGAGGCCGCCATCGGCGAAATGGTGCGCGTGATGGGACGCGAGGGCCTGAGCCGGATCCAAAACACTCCGCAACTTTTTGCCAAGCTCGGCATCAGCCAAGACACCTTTTTAGAAGTGGTCGACCTGGTGTCGCAGCTGCGGGGAACGCCCCGGCACTTAGGGATTCACTCGGGCGGCTTTGTCATTTCGCAGGACAACCTCACTCACGTGGTGCCCATCGAAAAAGCCACGATGCAAGGCCGCTTTGTTGTGCAGTGGAACAAAGATGATGTCGAAGCCTTGGGTCTGATGAAGCTGGATCTTCTTTCGCTGGGCATGCTCACCGCCATTCGCAAATGTCTCGACCTTTTAAGAACCGAAAAACAAATCGACTGGCGCCTTGATCAGATTCCCCCCAATGATGGACCCACCTACGACATGATTTGCCGGGCCGAGACCGTGGGCGTTTTTCAGATCGAGTCCCGCGCGCAGATGTCGCTGCTTCCGCGTATGAAGCCCCGCAATTATTATGATTTAGTGATTGAAGTCGCCATTGTCAGACCGGGCCCCATTCAGGGCGGGATGATTCATCCTTTTTTAAAAAGGCGCGAAAAGCTCGAAACCGTGACCTACGCCCATCCCAAACTCGAAAAAGTTTTGCGGCGCACGCTGGGGATTCCACTCTTTCAAGAGCAAATCATGCAAATCGTGGTCGAGGCCGCAGACTTCTCTGCTGGTGAAGCCGACCAAATGCGCAGGATCATGTCCAATGCTTGGCGCAGGCAAGCACAGATGGATGGCGTGCGCGAAAAGCTCACACGTGGGATGCGCAAAAACGGAATCAAAGATGACTACATCGAATCGATTTATAAAACTATCGAAGGCTTTTCAGCTTACGGCTTTCCTGAAAGTCATGCGGCTAGCTTTGCGTTGCTGACGTACGTGAGTTGCTATTTAAAGTGCCACTATCCGGATGCGTTTGTCTGCGCCCTGCTGAACTCTCAACCCATGGGTTTTTACGGTCCACGAGCTTTGATCAATGAGGCTCAGCGAAACGGCGTGAAGTTTAAAAATCCCAGCGTCCAGTATTCGCAGCTCGAGTCTTTTTTGGAAAAAGACCCCCATGATCCCTCGCCCAAAAGACAAAGCGTGCGTCTGGGCCTTTCGACAATTCAAGGTTTGCCCTCTTCTGTTTTTGAAACGATCGTTAGGGCCAGGCCGCCCCAAGGCCTCTATCAAGACATCAGTGATTTTATTCGGCGCACCCAGCTGTCGGCAGCCATGGTGAGCAAGCTCGCCCTGACCGGCGCACTCGCCGATCTTGGACTGAGTCCTCGCGAAGCCTTATGGAAAATCCCGACCCTGCAGTTTGATCAAGACAGCTTATTTTTTGCCCGTGAGAAATCAACGCCAGAAGGCAACTGGTCACCCCCGCCCGCCAGCGAGTGGGAGGAGCTCATGCGTGAGTACAAAACCACGGGCTACTCGGTGGACCGCCACCCTTTGCTGCTCATGCGGCCGCATCTCAAGCGGCTCAATGCCGAATACAAAAAGCGAGGCTACGGCCTCCCGTTTGTTGCCTCTGATGAACTCAAAAATTTAAATGATCGAAGCACGGTTCGTTTCGCAGGACTTTTGAGTGTTCAGCAAAAGCCACCGACCGCAAAGGGTGTTTCTTTTTTAACCCTCGAAGATGAATTCGGTTTTTTTAATGTCGTGCTCATGCCCAAAGTTTATGAGCAGTCGCGCTTGATGATTCGCACTCACCCGCTGATAGAAATCGTTGGACGGCTCGAAAAAGTGCAAGGCGTCTATCATGTGATCGCCACTCAAGTGCGCCCGGCTCCTGCGCTGCCCGAGGCCGAAAATCCCGATCAGCAAAGCCCCGATTACAAACATCTCAAGCCCCGGTTTTTTCAATAAAGAAATTTGAAGTTTTATCGGTAACTCGGAGCGGCCGCTCCCGTTCCCGGATCAGTCGTTGGGACAGACCTAAGAATAAAAAAGGGCTCCCAAGGGACTTTCTATTACCCACATCTTTTAACAAGGTGTGGGTAATAGAAAGCCCAAGGGAAGCTCTTTTTTATTGCGTCCAATTTGAACTCTCAAAAATTAAAACAGAGAGTAACTTGTCTGTGCTCGGATCGACTGATTGTGTCCGTACACGTCCGCGGTGAAGCGCATGACCTTGTCACTCGCGTAGTGACTCGTGATCGGGAGCATGTACACGGGGATCTGGTTCTTGACTTCAATCGGTGTTTCTCGATCTAAAACTTCACCGGGGCGAGCGACATGATTCTCGATGGCAAAGCGATCCCACTTCGTTCCGGCAAGCAGGTACTCAGCCATTTCGAGGGGTTGTTCGAGGCGAACACAACCCGAGCTTCGCAGACGGTTCTCTTCCGAGAACAATTCACGCTCCCCGGTGTCGTGCAAGTAGATCGCTTCGCCATTGGTCAAACCGAACTTCACAACGCCCAGAGCATTAAAGTAGTTAGGTTTCTGGCGGATAAAAAAGCCATTTCCACTCGACGATGTGATGTTCCGCCAATCGATTTGTGAAGGACTGTACTGTTGGCGAAAGTTTTCGCTCACAACGATAAAGTTATTTTGAGCAAAATAGTCCTCAACTTCCCAGTAGCCCAAGTGTCGAATCATTTCGACTTTGTCTTTAATAAAAACTGTGGGCGGAACGGTCCAGTACGGGTTCAGGATAATTTGATAGATCTTATCGACCATCGAAGGCGTCTTACGTTCAACACGGCCATTGATTGTCTTGAAGTTAAAGACAACTGGGTTGGCACGGCTGCGGTCCATCAAGAGCAAGCTCGAGAAAGCCAAGTTCACAAAGATATATCGATCTGTCGGATTTTGTGGAAGCCAACGGAGTTTTTCAAGATCGGCGCGCACTTGCTCGATGCGCTCTGCAATGGGCGTCTCAAGATATTTCTGCGTGCCGCCGCCAGGAGAAACGATGCGATCTGGTTTAAGTTTAAGCTGACGTTGAATATCGGCAACCGCGGCGTCTGTTTGCTCGTCAAAGCGAGAGTCTAAATTCGTGATTTGAAAACCCAAAGAAACCAAACGTTTTTTGAGTTCAACGACGGCAGGATCAACGACGCCTAATTTCAAAGGCTTTTTGAATTTAGGTAAAGCTCCCCAAACTTCAACTGTTTGGATTTCTTTGAGTCTGTTCAGCAGGCGCAAGAGCATCCGGTAATCAACGATCTGGGGTGACAACAACTTGATCAAACGCTCGGTCGAACCCGCCGACTCGTTCATCATCTCGCGGATTTTTTCATCCGGCAGAGATTTTTTCGAGAAACGAATATCAGAACCGACTTCTGCACCGTTCAATCGACCTGTGTAAAGTTGGCGCGCGATCGCCGTGAACAAGGGCACGAGTGCCGCGCGAGATTGCTCGGGATTCATCATGCGGATTTGAGCAACCAGGTTTTGCTCCATCGGCGTGAGGTACAAACCGTGGGCCTCCGGAACCTGAGAAACAAAATCAGCCATCTGGACAAGGTCCTCAAGGCTCGCCGTTAACCAAACCGCCATCCCTGTAATCGGTTTTGGTTGAGGTGCAGGAGCCACAGGCTTCGGCTTGGCAGCCGCTGTTTGCGCACGAGCTGAAGCCGTCATAGCTAAAACGAGAACTGCCGAGAGAAGGACGAGGGTACGAAATCGCAGATTCATGGATAAAACCCCTTCGGTTGAACAATCTGACGCAGTGTGTATTATAGATACCGCTGATTGGCAATTTCCTCGTCAAGTCTGCAAATTTTGCAGAAGAGAAGAAGGTCTTTATCGACCCGCTGGAAAGTAGAGCTTGTTATCCCATAAACCTTCGCTGAAGTACTGGCGCGTGGCCTTCAGCTTTTGCAAGAGGCTTTGGCGGATCTCAGGCTGATCCAGCTCTTTTGGGGGCTCAGGTGCCGCCGGGCTTAAGTGGTCTTCGAGATCATAAAGATGAGCCTCCCCTTGAGCGTCCATCGTCAGTCGATGGGACTTGGTCACCAAGGAGTAAAAACCTTCGGACTGCAAAACAACGTAGCGCTCTCCGCTTCTAAAAACGGACCGGCCCAACAAATTTGTGTGGGCGAAGTCTTCTCCTAAAAAATCTAAGACAGATGGAATCAAATCGATGTGCTGCACGGGCGCCCGCGTGTCGACGTCAGGCCACTTCGAAACGCGCGGATGGAAAAACAACAGCGGCACACGGTACTGTCCCAACTCGTTTTGATAACGTGGGCGCACGGGCTTGTAAGTATGATCCGCCGTGATCACAAACAAGGTGTTGTCAAACCACGGTTCTTTAGCCGCAGCTTCAAAAAATTTTTTTAAAGCGCCATCGGTGTACCCAATGACTTCGTGGATTTCATTGGTGCCTTTGGGATAAACACCCCTAGCCGTGATTGGAACTTTAAAAGGATTGTGCGAAGTCAGCGTCAAGACCGTCGCCGCAAAGGGCTCGGGCATCTCTCGAAGTCGCCCGGCCATATTCAGCAAGAACGGCTCGTCCCAAATCCCCCAGGTCCCGTCGTGATCGGCCTTGTTCGGATACTCGCTGGCGCCGTAATAAGCTTGCACACCCGCACTTTTCATAAACTGATCAAAGTACATCGTGCCGTTGTCGCCGCCGTGATAAAACGCAGACGAATACCCCAACGATCCTAAAATGGTACCCCAACCGTAAAAGGTGTTACTGGCGTACTGCGAGCTGATAAAGGGCTCAGTCATTAGTGCCGGAATCCCACCAAGCAAAGCACCAATACCCTCGATACTGCGGCGGGCGTTGGCAAACGCGTTCGTAAAAAGAAGTCCGCGTTTTGAAAGATCATCCAAAAAAGGAGTAAAACCCTGGTCACCATGTGGAAGACCCAAATGATCGAGCGTGAAGCTTTCCAAAATAACAACGACAACATTTTGCGGTTTTTCAAATCGAACTGGTGCAATGAGTGTTTGGCCCGGAAGGGAGCCATTCATGAGCGCCATCATCTGCTCTTGCGACATAAAGTTTTCGCGCGGCAGACCCACCCGGCGCAAACTGTGAATCAGCGAGAAGCTTGAATTTTGCGCGAGCTGATTCAACACGGGGCTAGCAAAAACTTGCGCGTGCGCAAAGCCGATCGGCTTTTTTTGCAAGCCCCCGCGGGCCGTGATCACCAAAAAAATCAAGGCAACAAAACCGATCGCGATCTTCGGACCACGCGAGAAGCGCGCCGGTTTCTTGCCTTGTCGCCCCGTCCACCACCAGCAGGCCACCAAATACAAAGCCATCAACACGGTGCTAACTAAGAGCAGCGGGACGTAAGGCAAAATAGTCGCCCAAAACTTTCCTTCAATTTGCGCGGCCATGGAGAAGGATTGCACGGTAAACCGGCGACCGGTGAACTGAACCCACTCAACTTCACCCATGTTCAAAATCAGAAATGGAATTTGCATTGACACAAAAACCCAAGCGCTTAAGCGACGAACATCTTTCTGGGCAAAGAGTCCCAAAGCCAAAAGCAAAAAAGCTGGGATTGAAAGCATCGCGATGACGCTCGAGTCAAAGCGCAGCCCGTACACAAAACTCAAAAACAGATCGGTGCTAGACACGCTTTGGTAAAGAGCGTGATTCCAGATAAGAAAAACACCTCGGATCAAGGAGTAGAGAACGAGGGTAAAAAAGAAAAGGCCCGATAACAGCATCGGGCCTCACCATAGCGAAAGAGAATCCACGTGTCTAGAAGGACAGTCTCATGAGACTCCAGCGCCTAAAGACCGCGGCGTCCTTTTGCTTTCAATTTGACCTGGCGAACTTCACGGGTCTGGGCGTTGTTCGAAAATCCAAACTTCACCTCAACCATGCCTTGTGGAATGAAGACCCGAAGAACGAGGCCATCAAAACCAAAGTTGTTGACCACGGTATCACCGACGCAAATTCCCTGCACGCAGTTGCTGTCTTCCCAACGAGCCACGGGAGGCCGAGGCTGAATCGGCGGCGCGATCACAACGGGGCCAGGTCCGGTGCCAGGTGCGGGCAACACCTCAATCGGCGGAGCAAGAGGCTCCAGACCGGGGCGCTGACCCGCGAGCACCGAGCCAGGACGCATCGACTCGGGCGGACGGACGGCATAAACGGGACCTGCTGTGGCATCCCCAACGCGAGTGGCATCACCCGTTGCGTACGAACCCAAGATGGCGGGCTCGGAGATCGCGCCGAAAAAGATCGTCACGGTACTGATCGAAGCTTTTCCGATGACATTGAGAACCGCGGTGTCCACGCGGCGCTCTAAGTTTTTAAGTTCGACTTTTGCCTCATTGCCAGGCTTTGCAAAAAGATCGGGATCGGTCTCGACCGAGTTGCTGTCAACGGCGGCACCATTGACAACCAGATAAGCCGCCGCACCGCCAATGCCTGACTTCATCATCACTTCGACGCGGTTCAAATCAAAGCTCGGCAGATTTTGCAAGACCGTGTTCTGACGCTTGGCCTCGCCAAGCAAATCTAAAGTTGCAATCGGGTCACCCGCACGCGATGACTTTTGCAACCGATCAAGCTTGAGCGCCATCGAAGTCACGGCTTGCGCGAGCGTAGTCTCCGCGATCAAAAGTCCCAGAAGAACCAGAGTCAGCTGTTTCAACAGGCCTAAGTTAAGAGTTTTCATGATCAACCTCAAAGCGCTTCCAGAGCGCGGCGAATGTTAAAGCGTGACGTCTGATCTTTACCATCTCGCGTTTGCGCCTGATTAAGGCGTTGAGCATCGCCCAGCGAATAGCCCATCACCTCGGTGGGGTCTCGCACAACTTGGTTGCGCAAGAACTGGGTAAACTCATACCACTGGGCTTTGTCTGTGGTCTCCACACAGGTGCGGAGCTCGGCTTGTGAGCGTGCTCCCCAACGTCGTTCAGGGCAAAAATAAGGATCAAATGACATTTTCGTCAAGCGCGCCAGAGCCGTTGTTAAGCTCATGCGAACTTCAGTGCGCTGACTGTTCAGATAAGACACGCGGCAAGAAGCATCGACGTCGTGATAGGCCTTGATCAAATCACGCTTCAAGTTGTCGCCTTCGTAAACGTAGAACGGATCCTTGGCGATCACTTTAGCCATGAAATCTTTGGCGTCATCGATCACATCCAAAGTGCGTTTACGGATACGCAAATCGCGGCCCGGAGTCGAGTAAGACTCCCACTCCCCGTCAGCTCCGTAAATGTTGCGGGGCAAGTTTGTGGGATGAGCCCGCGTGTGCAGGTTGTTGTCGATGGCGAGCTGCACCGAGCGCGTGCGCTCTTGAATATCCGTGCAAAGGCCGATCATCTTGTCGCGAAATTTCTGGACGGGGTTCACGCGGTAAGCGGGGTCGGCCAAACGGCGCTCGATAAACTCATAGTAGTTGACGCTTTTGCCGAGGTGAGAAAACTGGCCTTTTTTCCAATCCCAATCAGCCGCTGGCTCGCTGCCATAGTACTGCTCGGCCGAGAGGTCGGCGATTTCGTCATCTGTTTTGTAGACAAAGCGTCCCGAGATCAAGGAGCCGTCGCGCGCGGTCTTGGCGTTGGTGACTTTAAATGGTCTCCAGTTTTTAAAACCGCCACCTTGAAAGGGATTGGAGCGAACGTAGTCACGCGAAAACACCCCGCGCGTGATCGAGTTGTCGGGATGCGCATCGATAAACTTCACTTCGCCTTCGTCCGTCACGTCATAAACCAAAGCGACGTGTCCGGTGACTTTATAAAGAACAGTTCCGGGCCTGATCGAGTCACGGGTGATCGCGGGACTGTAAAAGTCAGATTGAATGTCGCCATTGGTGTGAAACATCCGGAAGGTTCCTGATGACACCACGTCTTGGATCTGGCGGATCATTTTGTAGTAGTCACGTGTCGCCGCAATCGAATGAGGCACACTGCTGCGACTCGTCGGGCGATTTCCGTTTAAAGAATAGCGAATATCTCGGAGTGACTCTTCAAATTTTTCGAGATTGCCTTTTGCAGTTTCTTGCTGTCGGCGCTTGGCGACGTTTTCTTCTTGCTCTAAAGTCAAAGGGTTTGGCTGAAAGCCAAAGACGGTGGAAAACGGAAGTTTATTCTTGAATGCAAAGTAAGCGCGCATCGACATCGGAAAGTCGGCGCAGTCCGAATAGTGGGTTGCGGCCCGATCAATTTCATCTCGATAAGGATTTGCCTCGCTCACGATGCAGGTATCGAACGTATTACATTTTGATTCACCGATCGCCTTGACGAAGTTTTGCCAGTTCAGCTCATCTTGCTGACTCCACTCGGTTTTTTGAACTTTCCAGGGAGCCGCGGGCTGAGCCGGCAAGCAACGCAAGTACTTGGCATCACTGATTTCATAGCGAAACTGAGTTTGGCCATCGACGGTCACTTCTTTGCGATCAAACGTCGAACAGTAAACACGAGGGTCTTTGGATTTCGAAGGGTCTTCTTGGCCATCGCGGTCTTCACGCTCAGTCTGAAAATCATCTTCTTGAGGCACGACGACTTGCGGCTGCCAACGTGGTTGGGGGCGCAAGGCACGGCCAAACCAATCAAATTGTGCCAAAGCCTGCTGACTGCCTAAGAGCATCATCAGGGCGGCGGCATAAGTCGAAACGCGTGTTGATCGCATAGTTACTCCGTTGAGACGAACTTCGAAAGGCCCTTCCTAAGAGCCCTTAAAGCGAAACCAAGGCCACGACTTCCCGGCCCAAGAACAAATCTGGAGGCTGCTCCCCCCCCCGGAAGGTGACCAAACTTTTGACGGTTGACGTTCAGGGGCGCTGTTCGGTAATTGAAGGGCATGTCACCAGAACAAATAATCCAACGCCTAAAGACGCACTTTCCGGACGCCCAAATTGAGGTCTTTGACCTCACAGGCACTCAAAATCACTATGAAGTGGCGATTGAGTCGGGCGCCTTCAAAGGGCAGTCGCGAATTCAGCAGCACCAAGCCGTGATGGGAGCCTTTTCATCCGAACTCAAAACGGGCGAAGTGCACGCACTCTCGATCAAAACTAAAACCAAAGAAACCTAATCGCATTCTTGAAATGTGCTTTTTAAAGGGGACCTTGCCATGAGCGATACCAAACAAAAAATCGATAAAATCTTAGCCGAAAATCAAATCGTGCTTTTTATGAAGGGCACGCCCAGCTTTCCACAGTGTGGGTTCTCGGCGCGCGCAACAGCCATCTTGCAAGATATCGGCGTGGACTTTCACTCGGTGAATGTTCTTGAAGACCAAGAAATTCGTGAAGGCATCAAAACTTACGGAAACTGGCCGACGATCCCTCAATTGTACGTCAAAAAACAATTGATCGGCGGTTCAGATATCATGATGGAAATGTATCAGTCTGGTGAATTGCAAACAGCGATCAAGTCGTAAGACTTTTCTTGTGTTCCCCAAATTAAACCGGAGGCTTTCGGCCTCCGGTCATTTTATCTCTCGTTAAGATCAATTCTTCAAAAATCAGTTTTAATCTTTTGGAAATGTGGCGGCCTCGTAATAGACCTTCACTTTCGTGCCATTGGGCTGAGTCGACCACTGGATTTCATCACCCAAAACCAGCGCGTTTCGAGCAGGGTCAAAGACCCAACCTTTTTTGTAGTCCCGAGGAATCACTTGCGTTCCAAAGCTCACTTCAATTGTTTCAACGATGGGCGGGCGGCTCAGAAAAATCACGTTGCCGATAAAGCGAACCAGGTCATCCGCGATGCCAGCAATGCGGTCGCCAAACTGGGGATCGCAAAGTGAGAACACGTTTTTACCCGCATTGGGCATCATTCCTAGAAAGTCTTCGATTCGGTCTGGCGTTGAACTGTCGTCACGCTCGCAATTGCCGACATTCGAAGGAACGACCACACCGTAGGCAATGAATTTTTCTTTTCGGCCCTTGAGACCTTCTAAGAAAGTAAAAAACTCCAAAGCCTCTTGTTTGCCTTGGTCCTCCGCATCCGTGATAAACACGATCGCCAAGTGAGCATTCGGTCGGTAGAACCCCGCATTTAAACCCGTCAGAAGCGGATCCGTGAGCGCTGCCTTCACCGGATCAAAAAACTTTTCAGTGGCCGAGCCACTTGTTCCCACACGTAAGCTCCGAGACAACACCTGGATCAAGTCGGGCGTATTACGCTCGACAAAGTTGGGGGTTCCCAGTAATTGCCCGCAGCAATTAGCCCCACTCCAATAATCTAGTGACGAGTTTAAAACACCAATGTGATAGTCGATGTTGGGCCGTGTGGTGAACGCATTCAAAAAGCGGTCGATGTTGCGGATCAAGTTCGTCTGGTGCGTCTGCATGCTTCCCGAGTCATCAACAACGAACAAGATATCGACTTGCGGATAAAACACTTCAATTCCACTGTAATCAGTGTCGTCAACCTTCTCGTTGGATCCATCCGGTTTCGGCAACAACGGATTGGAAGACGGCGAACAGCTGGCAAAAACCAAAAATCCCAGAAGCGCAAATGTTTGTAAAAACAGCCGAACGGGTCTCATACTCACCTCTTTACCTGGCAGGCTTTTTTAACGTTCACTTGGTAGTTGGCCAACTCATCAAACCAGACTTCGTTGCCATCGGCAGGAAAGCGAAGTGTGTCTTTTTGAGTGGAGCCGGTGCTACCAACTTTGACATCGCCAGGGCCGGTGACTTTAGCTTTCACCAACTGATCGGCCAGCGATGTTTGCTGAATCACCTCAGCTTCAACGATGTGCATTTTTGCTAAGATCTTGCGGGTGTCTTCGACTTCGTTCTTCGCCATCTCTTGCACACGCGAGAGCGTTGCAGATTTGGCCATGCGTGCACGGCCAAGAAGGGTTTGCTTCAAGTTTTCAAAGGTTGATTGAAGACCTGTTTGCGCCAAGAACTGCGCATAGAGCTCTTCAGCAACTTTGGCTTCGCGCTCGAGATCAGCCTGGGCCTTTGACAGCTCACGCAGACGTTGATCGCGCGTGATTTGACGAGGAAGGCCTTGAGCCTCTTTGCCAAGCTCTTCCCATTTTACATTGCGAGTTCGAACTTCGTTAATCACTTTGGTGACCGCCGGAGTCTCGGGCTCCTGAGCCAATTTCTTCAAAACTTCAGTGCGGTTCTTAAACTGAACCGGAAAAACCTGGAGGCTTTTGACAACGCCGGGGTAATCACAAACTTTGAGTTGAGCGAGCGCGCGCACAAAATAACTTTCGGCTCCGACCTGACCTTTAAAGATGGGGTTCACCAAAGTTTGTGTAATCGCCAGTGCATTTTGCGGTTCACCCTTGCGGATAAACGACCAGGCTGACTCTTCTTGAGCATCTAACCAGTAGTCAGAACCCTTCGGGATCTTACCATAGTAGCGACGAGCCGCATCGAAGTAGCCGTTTTGAAACAAAAGTCGTGCTGCTGTCAGATTCAAGAGGTCTGTCGAAACGGGGCTGTTCTTTGTTTTAAGAAGCGCGGCCATAATCTTAGCGGCTTGATCGGGCTGATCACCTAACGAGTAAGCCAGGGCCAAGTTCCATTCAACAAGAGCGCGCTCGGGTGAATCGGTGGGTGCACGCTTGGCTAAGTTTTTCAGCTCCTCAAGACCTTGCTTTTGCGTGACCTGGCGAGTTTTGGCCTTCACTTCATAGTTCAAACCAAAAACCTCGGTCCAAGCCTCATTCCAAGTCAGTAAGGCGATCTTCCACGCGGGGTGGTTCTCGGTGGCCGCTTCTTTAAAAAGGCTCAGCAAATGAAAATGAATTTTCTTGGGCTCTCGAATCGCGAACATCTCTTCAAGACCCGTCGTTGTCAGGCCACTTTTAAATTTTAAAAGTGCCTGCAGCGCTTGACCATTGGCTGATCGCTCAAACCCTGTTCCACCAAAGGCGGCTTGAGACTGAATCAAGGCCTTCTCCCAGTGGGCAGCCTCAAGATGACGAAAAAAGATGTTTTGCTCAGAGGTTGGTCTTGAATCCTGCAAGCTGCGAACAGTGTCGACCAAAAAGCTTTGCTCTCGCGCGGTTTTAACGGCAGGAGCTTGTCCGGATTGGGCTTTGCTATCGCCATCCAGCAAACTCTCAAGATCTTCAGCGGCAAAAGCCACTGTTCCTGAAAGTGCCATGAATGAGGCTAAGCAAACATATTTGCGAATCATAGCAGCCATCCCATTTGAACGGAGGCCAGTGCCAAGTCCAAATTCACGGGTCCATTAAAGTAAGACGCTTCATAACGTTGGTAAGCCATTTCGATGCGAGTGCTAAAGCGCGGTGAGAACCACAGTCCCAATCCGCCGCCGCCTGTATACGTCGATGTGCTTCCAGAGCTGAGCTGAACGGTTCCGGCTCCGGCTAAGAAGTAAGCATCAAACTGCACGATCGCAGAATCCAGCCAATTGACTTTTCCGTAAATGGGCGACCAGTTGAGCAAGGCCATGGTTTCGCTCTTCGGGTAGTTCAATTCTGGGATGGTCGCCGAGGGGTTCTTGGGATCTTTGAGGTAGGCTTGGTAAGCACGGTCAACCAACGCTTCTCCTTCAGGAGTGAGACGGTTGTAGGCCGAGCGGTACTTCGCACCAACCGCCCAACGAGGCGTTAGATGGTAATACACGTTGAGACCTAAGTTTTGCGTGCGGACGTAAGTGTCACCACCAAAGGTTCCACCAAACTCAGGGGCGATCTCAAAACGGTTTCGCAAAGAGACCGTGCGCGACTGAACCACGGTTGTTTCAACTTCGGGGTTCAGGGCTTGAGCTTTTTCGAGAAGGATTTTGTTGCCACCAAGGCCGTCAAAATCGTCTTCAGTTTCGTTCACTGCAAAGGCGAAGCTTGAAGACATCACCAGTAAAAAAAGAAGAGCGCGTTTCATGACAGGGCTCCTTGATCAGCGGATTTGGTTGGTTCAGGTGTCGGTGTCGGCGTCGGCGTCGGTGTCGGCGCAGGAGGAGGCAGGGCTTTTACCTTTGCACGGAGCGTGAAAGTTCGCGTTGTCGTCTGCGTATCTGACCGGTCGGCATTGCGGCCAGAGGCGTTCAAATCCCAAGAAAAGTTTTGTTCGTCAGCGGTCCCCGGAGGTGTCCAGCGAAACACGCAGCTTAAAACGCCCGCGCGGGCCGCCTGGCAGCGAATGTCCGCACCGGCGGGCAAGGTTGTGGCCAGTTGGATGTCGATCATCGCTTCACTTTTTTCGTCAAAAACTAAAAACGGAATCACGTTCTCTTGACCGGGCGTGAGCTCAGCCGGCTCAAACCAGGAGATACTCAAGTTCGAAAGTTTCGTGAAAACTTTGGCCGAAAAATTAGTCTCGACGCTGCTTCGGTTAAAGCGATTGACCGCGCGGATACGAAAGCCCCCCATATCAGAAGAGGTCGTGAACTCTTCGTCGATCAAACGGATCGTGATTCGGTAAGTCCACTCTTTGTTGTTCGCATCATTCGAGAGGAGCGTGACCGAGGCCTGCGGCGCCAAAGACTTGATATTGCTGGCCCCTGGGGGAAAGATCAAAAGTGAAGGGCCCTCTTGAAGACTGTTACCACCATCTGGATCGCGCACGATCACGGTGATATTGGTCTCGGCGCCCTCGCGGATCGTCGCGTTGGCGGGTGAGGTCGTGACCGAGCGCACTTCGGGAATCGTCATTTTGCGGTGAACGATCAGGTTGACTTCTTTTTCACCCAAGAGCTGCGGCAAATCCGAATTTACCGGGGTCGCAATTGAGTTGATCAGCAGACGCAATTCACGGAACTCGCCATCAAGCACGGTGCCTTTCGGGGGCGTCCAAGTGAAGGTTCCTGTTTTGGAGTCAAAGCTTGCACCCGGAAACGAGTCTAAGTTGACGACGATGGTTTCGGCCTCATAGCCCGAGACCAACAAGTTCACGCGAAACTGCATGTTGTCGGTGCGCTCTTCCATAAAAGAGTAGTTGCTAGGTCCCAAAACAAGGACCGAACCATTTTTCAAAGGCTCGGGCTGTTCGGGCTTTTGATTTGGCGGAATGCCGTCACGGATCGGACCAGGCTGACTCGCCAATGGGTCTTGTTCAAATTTAAACGAGCAGCCTGATGTCAGCGCTGCCGTCATCAATCCTGCCATCATGGTCAAAGCCAAGATTTGTTTTTTCATTCTGGTCACCCCTGTCCTGATCTTCTCAGCGTAAATGGATAGCTTACTTTGACGTCAACGCCGCCATCGGGAAGAGGAAACTTCCACGATTTGAGGCGCATCACGATACAATCTTCAACGGTCTTTGCTTTAAGTGTGCTGTTTGCAACACCCGCCTCTTTCACCATGCCGTTTCCGCCAATGGTAAAATCAACGGCCACGCGGCCATTCAAAGCGGCATCACTTTGCAGACCTTGCTCATAGCAAAATCGAATTTGGCCTTGGTTGCGATTAATCACCGCCGCGATCTGATCGCGATCTAAGCCTTGTGCAACGCTGGCCTCAGCACCGAGCGGGATGGCGCTGACGCCCGTTGAACCCGTGAGGGCCAACTTTCCATAACCGGCTTGTCCGCCGCCTTTGCCTTTAGTGCCGTAGCCACCCGCACCTTGAACATTGGCGCCCGCACCCAAGGGGGCCGACACGATGCCTTTAGCATAAAGTGAAGTTTGCGTTCCGCCGCTGCCCTGAGTCCCGCCCAAGCCAGGTCCTGCCGTGGTTTGCGCGGCACCAAGATTCAGGCCGCCACGTTGTTTGCTCTTATTGAGGCTTCCCAAAGCCGAGAGAGCGCCCATGCGTTTGATTGCAGCCGTTTTAGTCGGCGCCTTTTGAGTGGGCTCTGTCGCCGAATTCGCGATGATGGCTTTTGGCTGCTCAGGCTTCACCATTGATTTCACGATGCGAACAACCTGTTGCTGAAGTTCTTCTTCAAGCTTGGGCGTCATCTCGGCCACATTTCGAAGCGCCGAGCCCAAAGAGAGGACCAGCAAAAATAAAATCGCGAGCGTGAAATAAAGAACGCGGCGGTTCTCCTCATGATCTTTTTCGTCGCGAACAACTTCACCCACGTTTTCGATCAGGCTCAAGTGTCCAAGTTCGCCGACCAAGTGGGGCTTTTGGTTCAAACCATCGCGGCTCAGTTCACCGAGTGATTCAAAGGGAATTTTTCTTTTTTGGAGGTCATCAGTGCTTTGCACCAGCTCTAAGCGGCGCGTGTCTCCACGGCGAATGACTTGAACGGGCTCACCCGACCAAGCAAACGCTCTTAAAACGCGTCCTTCGTTGTCTTGCAATACGAGTTTTTCCATACACTCCTTCGCTGAAGAACCACCAGGGTTCGTGGTCCCTTAGTTCCGCTCGGCCGAATTCTCGAGACGGTCTTTAAAATCATTGCGAACGCCAATCAAAGCATCGAGCACTTTGTCTTCTTCAACCGTCGTCACGGACTCGTCCGAAAAGTGGTACTTTCCTTGAACCAGTAAATCTTCAAAGCTGTGCTCTGTTTGCGATTCGCCAACGATGGTCTTCTTTTTTGCCGTCTCTGTCGGGGCCGCAAAGGCTCCGAGCGAGAGCAAAACGATCAAAGACACCACTGTCAGTTTTAAGTTCTGCATGATCATTGCTTCATCTCCGCAGGCGCGGGCAAGGTTCGAAGGCGGCCTTCGAGGTATTGCACCATCGCAAAGTTTTTCGATTTCTTTTCAAGATTCAAAAGATTGGTCGCGAGCTGACGATCAAGTGGATTCTGACGAACCGACTCGCGCGCAGCTTCGATTTCTTTAAGTTCTGGCAAACCCACAACGCTCTGACTGTTTTTCGCTTCAAGACCCACAAAAAACTCTTGGTCCGAAGCCAGCGCTGCAGATTTTAAAGCCGCGAGCTCTTGTGCAATCAGGGCGCGAAACTCGGCGCCCTCGTTCACAGATTTTTCAAGATCCGTTTTCCAAGTTGTGCCGGTCCAGAACTCTTTCACTTTGCTTTGAGCTTGCTCGGCTTTGAGCTTAAAGGGCGACGCTTGTTGTCCCAGAAGTTGCAAGTACTCTTGCTCCTCTTCGGGCTGCAAACCTTCGGGCATCGGCAAAGACATCAACTCTTGGTAAAATCGGTCCGACTCACGCGCAACGAGATCGATGGTCACCAATTGTGATGTCCAGTCCCCGCTCTGAATGGCGCCGCCCGCAAGCTTTTCGGCTTTGGTCAACTCGGCCGCACGGTCTTTGATCGTTTTAGCCAACGTCTTTTGCGTCTTGGCATCGAGTTGCATCGCACTCAGTTTGGCTTTCTGAGTACTGAAATCTTTCAGCAAAGAAACACGCGCAAGCAAACGGCCCCAGTTGGTGTTTTGCACTTTGCTATCAAGCGACGCCTTTTTCAAAATCTGATCCGTGGGCGTTTTGCTGTAAGCCTCCGTGTACAAACGCGCAAGCAAGTCGGGCGCTTGATCCAAGATGGGCTTTTGGGTTTGGATCTCTTTCACGGGGTCTTTGCTACGACGAACGATTTCAGAGGCGACTGCTTGCCGGGCCTCGGGATCTTTGGTCGATTTTAAGTACTGTTCGTACAAAGGAACTGGGTTTTGCCCTGACAAATCAGCATAGAGAGCGAGCTTTAAGGTTTTTTGCTCGGGCGCCTGGCCTTTCAGCTCCATTTGCGAGGTCGCTTTGTAAGCACCGGCGAAATCAAGCTTAAGCTCGGATAGCCAGGCCTTGCGGCCCAAAGCGAACTCGCGGTCCTCGGGCTTCAAATCTTTTTGAATGAGCAAATCATCAGCGGCGTTGCGGGCCACATCAAATTGATTGGTCTTCTCGGCCAAGATCAGTTTATTTTTTAAAAAAATAATGCGGTCTGAAGGCGAAGCCTCGCGCGCATCAAACTTGGCCAAGACGGCCATCGCAGCGGCGGGATCATAGTGAGCCAAGGCGGCCGACCTGGACAGCAGTGCTTTTTGTCCCACTTGATTAAACTCAGACGCCTGGTCTTTAAAGGCACCCGCGTACTCTTTTGACCACGCGATCATCTTGTCTTCGTCTTTCAAAGTTCCAAGCGCATCCAATGACAAATCCGCAGCTTGTTTGCGAAGGGCGCTGGGTCCTTTGGGATCGAGGGCCAGTTTTTTCATTTCATCAGCGGCGGCCTGGTGCTGATTTTGATCGTAAAGACGTTTGGCTTTTTGGTACGAAACTTCAAAGCTCTTGGAGCCTTTTTTGGTTTCTTTGACGTACAGGTCTTGCGCGCGAATGAGCAAAGCATCATCACCTGAAGCTTCGGCATTCTCGATATTTGTGAGCAAAGCCGCTTCAAGCTTGTCATCCGCTGAGGTCGTTGCTTTGGCTGCTGAGGGCTGCCCCTTGATGGCAAAGACGGCCTGCTCTTGGCGGGCGCTCGCGGTTTTCCAGTCTTTGAGTTCTTTCGCAACTTGAGCTCCCCACAAATTCATCTCGGCATCTTCGGGGATGGCTTCAAGATAAAGACCGTAAGCTTTTGAAAGCTCTGGCGTCGGTGACTTCTTCTCGGCCTGATTCCAAACGATGATAAACTGCCGGTAAAGTTTTTGCGATTCGGCGCACTCGGCTTTGCCGCAACCCTTCAGCTCTTTCCACAAAGCTGTCGCCGACTCCATGTCTTGCAAGGCTTTGGAGCGATCGCCTGTCTCAAGCAACAAAGGCGCGCGGTGAAGCAAGACGTCCAAACGCTCAGCCGGTGCAGATTGGTGGTTGTAAACAAAGTTCCAAACCATCAAGGCTTCTTTTTTGCGGCCCACACGCTCAGCCTCAGCGGCCAAAAGTGTCACGTTCTGAACGCGGGTGTTTTCAGGGCTCAAAGAAAAGAGCTGCTCAACGTCTGAAGGCTCAAGCGCATTCTTCGACAAAAAAGTCGCCAAGTCGCGGCTGACTTCTTCTTTAAATTGTGGATCGATCTGACTGGCCGACACTCCCGTGCGAGTCAAGAGGGCCGGTGTTTTTAAAATCAAAATCAGCTCTTGGCTGGCCCCTTGGCTATCACCCAAATTGAAGGAGCTCCACGCACTTCGGTACGCAGCCAGTCCGCGCGAAGAAGCCGTGGGGATTTTCAGAACTTCTTGGTAGCCTTTGCGAGCTTCAGCAAACTGATTTTTCTTGAACGACATTTCGGCCAAAGACAAATGCGCTTCTGCGCGGGCCTGTGGGTCCGCCGCATCGGCCGCGATCTTGCCATAACACGAGCGTGCTTCAGATTCGTTGCCGGTCATTTGGTACAAGTGACCCAATTGGATCACGACTTTTCCGCGGTTCGCCGCCGGAACGCGGTCCAAAACATCACGGTAAAGTCGAATCGCTTTTTCGCGGTCATTTTGACCCGCGGTGCACGTCGTGCAGCCGCTTTCGAGCTCTGCCATTGAGTTCACGCGTGCGCGCTCAGCCAAAAGATCGGCCAAACGCAATGAAACCGACACTTTTGAAGAGTCGGCGGGAGCGAGAGTTAAATTTACTTTTGTGAGCTTCTCGATCAACAGATCACGGCTACCCGTGTCCATCTGCGCGAAGACGGGTAACCCGAGAGCTATCCCTGCTGACAGCGTCAATACGGTGATTAACTTCTTCATCTCTCAAGCCCCCCCTGACTAAGATCCGGACCTACTGGCTGTACCTACTGACTTCGCCGAAGTCGCTACTGCGCAAGAACGGCAAAGCGAATATCGCTAAACCCCGCATGCGCACAGGCCAGAACAATCTGATTTAAAAATTCATATTTGACGCGTCGATCAGCTTGAACGGTCACGATGCCCGGAAATTCCTGGCCCGTCCGCTCCGCCGAAAACTTTTGGCGCAGCTCCAGGAGAGCCGCGACTAAGCCATCACCCGTGACAGTTTTATCTTCGAGATAAATCTGACCCTCTTCGACTTTAACAACGGGGTTGCGCTCAAGCAGCTCGGTCAGTGCGGCCTTTGGCAGCTCGGTGTCCTTACCGATTGAGAGCAAATCTCCCGTGCTCGAAAAACTCATCAAAAGAAAGATCACCAAAATCGAAAACGCATCAACAAGCGCAGTCAGCAAAAGATCGGCCGCCATGTTACGCTTGTGCCCGTGCCCTTTGGGCTTGAGCAGCGATGTCTGCGCCAGGTGACTGGTCAGCGTGCTCTGTTCGAGAATGCTTTGGTTCATCATATTACAAGTCTCCCCCGCGTCCCCAAGGACACAAGTGAATTTTAGAGCGGAACGACACCCAGGTCGCTGAGGCCCGCTTTTTTAAATCGATCCATCAAATGAATGATGGCCTCGTACGAGGTCTGTGCTTTGGGTTGAATCAAAGCCGTTCGCAAATCAGGTTCAGACTGCTTCATCTGCGCCATGATGCTGTCGAATTGCTCGGTGTTGATTTGGCCATCGACCGCCGCAATCGTGAGTTTTCGCAAACCAGCAGGCAAGCGCGAAGCGTCTTTAGCTTCGAGCATCAGCTCACCCTTTTCGCCCATAAAAACCCACAGGATCGCCTTCTTCTCAGTTTCGGCGGCCGGTTGTCCACCGACAGCTTGTTTGACATTCATGGTTCCAATGTTCAGCCACACCGCCGTCAAAAGAAGAAAGCAGATACAAACCGAAAGCAAATCGATGAACGGAACTAAGTTCAATTCAAAATCGAGATGTTTGGATTGCTTGCGCATTAAGCGTTCGCTTCCCGAGTCGCATCAGAACCCTTCGCCGTCCGGAACGACGTGAAACCAGCAGGCTCATACGTGTAGCTGAGCCAGTTGAAAGCCTTCAGAGCTGCCGTGTTGAGATCTTCAGCCAGAAGTGTCGCTCGGTTCTGCAAAATCGCGTAAGCAACCAAAGCCGGAATCGCCGCAATCAGCCCATAAGCGGTACAGTTCATGGCTTCAGAGATACCAGCTGCGAGCAAAGCTGCTTTTTCGGCGGGTGCCGCAAACGCAACAGCTGCGAACGATTGAATCATACCTGTGATGGTTCCAAGAAGACCCATCAAGGTCGCCACGTTTCCGAGCATCGTGAGGAAACCGGTCCGGCGGTCAATCAAAGCATTTTCGTGAATGAGAACCTCATCCATTTTGCCTTGGATCTCGTCTTTCCCACCTAAGTTTTTAGCTGTTTTTGCACCAATCAAAACCGCACGCGCAACGGGCTCTTTGGCCTCAAGTGCTTTGGCTTTTTCGATGACCGACGAGATTTCACCGCGACGAACAGAGTCTTCAAAACCCATCACGACTTGGCCTTGGTTTGTTTTGCGTTTGAAAAATAAAGTGTACGAGCGCTCAACAATGATGGCGATCGAAACGACTTGAATGACCAAAATTGGGTACATCCAGATTCCACCGTGATTAAAGGCAACTGCGACTTTTGACAAAAACTCCATTTATCCCCCTGACCCAGATCTAACCAGTCTGACGTAAACTTGACTTAAATCCAGGCGTCGATCTTGAGTGCCTCACAAAAAACAAAACAGGTCCACACGAAATTAAAAAGATTTGAGCAATTTTGTTCATAGTCCTTATAAGAAAAACGGATTTGCCCGTTTTTTGCGCAAAATCGGCGGCCCCTTTCACGCTTGAAAAAAGGTGCGAAATTGAAAAGAGCAAAAGAATCTGACAAGAAGTGAAACGCCATCTAGCGTCGCGTCTTTAATGGGCCAGATTTCCGGCAAAACCAGCTCACAGGCGGCTTTGAGGCCCACAACTCGAGCAGAGTCGGCGCGCCCATTTTTAAGAAAGCCTCTTAAACAGCACAGGAGGCGCGGCCTTTTGCGCCCCGCTCTAGCCTGACCAAACCATAGCGTACTTAATAAAAGTCTAGACTAATTTAAAGTACGGTGTAAAATGGTCATATGAGATACATCAGCCCTTATGTAAAACAAGACCTCAGTAAAAAAATGGTCTTTATTGGTGGCCCGAGGCAGTGCGGAAAAACCACTTTAGCCAAAAGCCTCTTAAAAGAAACTCCAGGGATTTATTTAAACTGGGATAGCCTTCACGATAAAAAAATGATTCTAAACTCAGGTTGGGCTGATGATCAAAAACTCGTCGTCTTCGACGAGATTCATAAGTACAAAAATTGGAAAAATCTCGTCAAAGGATATTTCGATACAGAAAATGAAAAACATCATTTCCTCGTCACGGGAAGTGCTCGTCTGGATGTGTATCGCAAAGGAGGAGACTCTTTACTCGGTCGTTATCACTATTGGCGGCTTCATCCATTTTCACTTTTTGAGCTGCCAAACTCGATCAGCCCCAAGAAAGCGATGCAGCGGCTTTTGACTGTCGGTGGATTTCCAGAGCCTTTTTTAAGTGGAGACGAGCGACAAGCTCGTCGCTGGCGCGAAGAAAGAAATAGCCGTATTCTACGCGATGACATCCGAGATCTTGAGGGCGTGCGGCAGATCGAACAAATGGCACTACTTCTTGAGCTTCTTAAAACACGAACAGGCTCGACAATATCATTAACAAGTCTAGCTGAGGACTTGCATGTTTCATCGGTCACTGTTGGCAAGTGGATCGAAATTTTCGAAAAAATGTATTTGATTTTTGTCGTACGTCCCTATTCAAAATCACTGTCTCGAGGTATCAAAAAGGCTTTCAAAGTTTATTTTTACGATATCGGCGACGTCGACGGAAATGAGGGAGCCCGATTCGAAAACCTAGTCGCCTCTCATCTGCTACAACAGATTCACTTTTGGCAAGACTACCAAGGCTTAAAGGTTCAGCTTTGTTACTTAAGGGATAAAGAAAAGCACGAAGTCGATTTTGCGATTATTCTCAACGGCAAGGTCCACGAGTTGATCGAGGCGAAGTGGTCAAACGAAGCCCCCTCGCCAGGCCTGTTCTACTTTGCAGAAAAGCTTCATTGTGACAGAAAGATTCAAATTGTTGGGCAATCATCAGAAACTCGCAAGAAAGGTGATCTGCTCATCACCAATCCGCTCAGTTACTTTTCAAAGCTCCGCGAAGACATCAAGACAGATTGAGTTTACAAACGGCGCTTGGCCGCCTCGTACTCACGCTGAAAGTTGTGCAGAATTTCTTCGACAGTCAAAATGTTATCAACCAGACCGACACTTTGCCCGGCCGTCCACACGGTTTTCCACGTCGGACCGACGGCCGCCTGCTCAAGCGATTTCATGCCCAAGTAATGAATGAGCGGAACCGCGTACTTTTTTGAATACGCATTTTCTTTGAGCACACGCAGGTACCACGGAAGCTCAAGTCCCATTTTGTCGATATACTCCGTGCGAATCACGGCGGCAGGAGTCCCCGATACCCGAGTGGTCATCACGATATCCTCGGGCGTCGCGTTCACGACGGCGTCCTTATATCCTTGATCAACACCCGCCTCGCGGCTGGCAATAAAGCGAGTGCCCACGCTAACGCCACTGGCCCCGAGCGCCAGGCAGGCGGCCATCTGCTCGCCGTTGGCAATTCCGCCCGCAGCCAAAATAGGAATTTTTAACTTACTCTTTAGCCAAGGGATCAGAACCAAGGGTGAAATCGGCCCGGCATGACCCCCGGCTCCAGATGAAACTGCAATCACACCGTCCGCGCCCATGTCTTGAACTTTCAGGGCGTGCTCAAGATTGGTGACGTCACAAAAAACTTTGGCGCCACTTTTGTGAGCCTCGGCGATCACCTCGCGGGGCGAGCCCAGTGACGTGATAAACATGTTCACGCCGGCATCGAGGGCAATTTTGAGGTCGTCTTTTTGCCGGGTGTTGCTTTTGTTGACGATGATATTGACACCAATCGGCTTTTTGGTGCGCGCGCGCATTTGCTCGAGCGCTTTTTTGTACTCTTCGATGGGGCGGTAATTCAGAGACGGAAAGGTCCCAACGGCACCGGCCTCAGATCCATTCACGACCATGTCAACGTTGCTGACCAAAAACATCGGGGCCACCACAATCGGCAAGTCACAGCCCATCATTCGGGTAAATTCGGTCTCGATTTTCTTTAAACTCGGCGTCTGTTTATTTGTCATCCTGAAAGGATGGCAGATTTCGTAGACCGTTGCAAAAAAATGTGGGAGCCTTTGAGCATGAAAATCAACTTGGCGACCTGGGATCGAATTCTGCGATATCTGTTGGGGATGATTCTCTCGACATGGGCCGTCGCGGGAGGACCTTGGTGGTGCTATGCCGGACTTTATTTGTTGGTCACCGCCAGCTGGGGCCTTTGCCCCATCTACGGGCTTCTCAAAATCAGGACTTACCATGACAAATTCCAACTCAAAAGGCGAGAAACTCTCTGATGTCCTGGTCGAGCTCAAAGGCGAGTACGTCCAAAGGTTTCCGGCCAAGATGATCAAGATCAGGGGCCTGTTTGATCAACAAAACTGGACGGATCTCACCAAAGAGTTTCATAAGCTTAAAGGCGCGGGCCGAACCTATGGCTTTCCCGAAGTCTCGGTCGTGTGCGAAGCTCTTGAAACTCTCTGCGCTCAGCCACAAGTTACGGCCCCTTTGGTTGAAAAATGCTTTCCTCTGTTCCAAAAAATGCAGCAAGCCTGGAGCGAAGGTCACCTGTACGACTTGTCGGGTGATGCAAACGCACAGGCCATTCTTGAAGGAGTTTCGTCATGAGTACGCCGATCGAGCAGCTGAGCTCTCTGTTTCCGGCGGAGCGGATCAAAACAGACGCCGAGTCGTTGCAGTATTATGGCAAAGATTGGACGACCTATTTTGACGTGAAGGCCTTGGCCATTGTGTTTCCGATTTCAACCGAAGACGTCCAAAGCTTAGTCAAGTGGGCGCGGGCAAATAAAATCGCGCTCGTTCCCTCGGGGGGCCGCACCGGCCTCAGCGGCGCCGCCGTCGCCACCAACGGCGAAGTCGTGGTGTCGTTTGAGAAAATGAACCAGATCCTCGAATTTGATCCGATTGACTCGACCGTGCGCCTGGAACCTGGCGTGATCGTCGAAGACCTTCAGCACTACGCGCTCGAAAAAGGCCGTTACTACCCGGTTGATTTTGCTGCTCGCGGCTCGGCCCACATTGGTGGGACCATTGCGACAAACGCCGGCGGGATTAAAGTGGTTCGCTACGGCGTCACTCGCGAGTGGGTCACGAGTCTTAAAGTCGTCACCGGCACAGGCGATGTCCTTGAACTCAATCAATCACTTGTGAAGAACAACACGGGCTTTGATTTGCGCCACCTTTTTATTGGCAGCGAAGGCACCTTGGGGTTCATCGTCGAGGCCACGATGAAGCTGGCGCCGCCGCCTCCCGAACTTCGCGTTTTGCTTTTGGCCATTCGAGACTTAGATGCCGTGATGAAAGTATTTTCAGAATTTCGCCAGTCGTGCGTGCTCAGCGCTTTTGAAATGTTCTCGGACAAGGCCCTGGCCAAAGTGATGGAAGGCACGGGACTGGGGCAACCCCTCCCCAGTCAAAGTCCCTTTTATGTCGTGTGCGAAGTTGAAGCTCCGACTGAAGACAGCGAAACAAAAGCCTTGGGCGCCTTTGAAAGATGCATGAACGAGGGCTGGGTAACCGACGGCGCCATGGCCAGCTCGATTGAGCAAGCCAAAACATTTTGGCGCTACCGCGAAGACATTTCAGAATCACTCGCCAAGTATTCTCCCTACAAAAACGACATTGCCGTGCGCATCTCGAAAGTCCCGGGCTTTTTAACTGCGCTTGAAGGCTTGCTCGCCAAAGCCTATCCCACCTGGGAAGTCATTTGGTTTGGGCATATCGGCGACGGCAATTTGCACGTCAATATCTTGCGGCCCGCCGGTATGAGCAAAGAGGAGTTTGTGAAAGAGTGCCGCAAAGTTGATGCGCTCGTGTTTGAGAGTATTCAGCAAGCACACGGCTCAATCAGTGCCGAGCACGGCGTCGGCCTGACTAAAAAACCGTTTTTACAATTTACCCGATCAGTGGGCGAAATCGCGATGATGCGTGGAATGAAGCAGAGCTTTGATCCCGATTCGATCATGAATCCCGGCAAAATTTTTGACTGATTTGAAACCGTCAAACCTTAAAAAGCCCGAGCACCTCTAAACAAGTTGCATTTCTCCAGTTTTTGTCACAATTGTGTCGAACAGCGGATTCGTTTTAAGAATTCGAACTAAGCTAGGGGTGCTGCGAAAGCGGCTGAGAAAAACCCTTCGAACCTGAAAGAGATAATTCTCGCGCAGGGAAGCTTCGAAAAACACCCTCGTTTTTCTAAGCCATCCTCCGTGTTCTCTTTCATGAGGAGACACTATGGGACTCTCTTTGATTTTGAGCTTTTTCGCTTTGCAAATGGCGCACGCAGTGAGCGGCGAGACAAGTCTTGAACCCATTCTCATACGATCCAATGCCCCGGCCCGCGTCGGGACTTTTGAAAGCACACCACTTGATTCTCAGCCGATCTCTGTGCGCTCGGTCCCCGGCGAAAAATTAAAACAAACGACGGAAATCAAGCAACTCACCCAAACGGACGCGGCCATTACTGATTCCTACAATGCTGCTGGATACTGGGATTCGCTCTCGATCCGGGGATCCACTTTGGACTCTCGCAATGGTTACCTTCGAGACGGACTCCCTTTTTTTGCTGAAACATGGATTCCGCTCGATAATAAAAGCGAAATCAAGATCTTCAAGGGACTCTCGGCCCTGCAGGCCGGAGTAGGACCGCCAGCAGGAGTGATTCAAATCCTCACAAAACAACCAGAAAGAACGTCTGGCAAAAAAACATCCTTTACGAGAACCCGTTTAGCACTTTCATCCGTCGAACAGGCGGCTTATGAACCGAGCATTGTGCTGGACCACAATCACGGCGAAGGGGCCGTTGGCGTGCGCGCGAACATCTCAGCGACACAGCTGAATGAGCGTGCAAACAACACCGAGGGACACCAAATCATGGGGGCACTTGCACTAGATCATGTCTCCGGGTCCGGCATGCATTTTTTTTCTGAAATCGAGTTGAGCAAACGGACACAGCCGAGTCGGGCCGCCTTCAGCTTACACGGAGAGAAACTCCCCGAGGTGCCTGATCCTCAAATCAACTACAACTCTCAAAAGTGGAGTCAACCCGTCGTCTTTGGCGGCCAAGTCGCTTCAATCGGTGCTGAATGGACCTCATCTCCCCATGTCGAAGCACAGGTGCGGATGCTCGAGCAAAAAGTCACATCGGACGACCGTGTCGCCTACGGAGCTGGGTGCGCGGGCGAAGGGAGAACTGATCGCTACTGCCAAGACGGGAGCTTCGATCTTTACGACTATCGAAGTGAAAACGAACTACGAACGAACCGTGCATTTTTGTTTTCTCTTTCGGGCAAGAAGCAACGAGGCCCCATCGGTCATGAATGGACCGCGACCTTGCTGGGCCAACATCTGACTGAAAATGTTCAGCCCAAGATCGATGGCTTTGTCGGAGTTCAAAATAGTGAAGGGTCGAACCAACTTCCGGAATCAAGTGATCCTCAGTCTCCAGGGACAAACCGTTCTTCGAGAAAGTGGGACATCACTCTGTCTGATCGACTGATCTTCGAGGACTGGTCTCTCTGGCTCGGGATTCGCCACTCCTCCCTTCGCCGCGAAAGCGTGCGCACTGACGGCTCTCGTCCCACCGACTACGAACAATCAGTGCTCCTGCCATGGGTCGCTCTCTCCCGAAATCAGAAATTTGGGGTGACTTACCTCAGCTATGGTGAAGGCTTAGACTCGTTTGTCACTCCCAATAAACCCGCCTATGCCAACCCCGGACAACCCTTAAGAGATGCAAAAAGCCAGCAGTGGGAAGCTGGAATCAAGTCCGAGGATCTCAATTGGTCGGTGGCTGTCTTCGAAACTCGCCAATCTGCCGTGACAGACCGTTCGCCCGAGTACCGCGTGGACGGGACACTCGTTTTTCAAGGACTCGAGGGCTCATGGCGAAGACAGGTCGGCTCTTGGGAGCATTCAGGATCCGCGCTTTGGCTTCAAGCCGAGCGCCAGGGCTCCTTGCTGCGTCCCGATTGGAATTCAAAAAAAATCACCAATGTCCCCGAGGGGTCTGTTCGATTGGGTTTAGCTTATCGGCATAACAGCGGGTTTCGTTCCGAGGGTTTTGCAATTGCCGAAGGCGAACGCGCGATCACGCCGAACGGCTCTCAGGATCTTCCGGCGTGGGGACGAATCGATACACTCTTTTCGTGGACACAAAAAAGCGAAAACGGCCCACTTGAATGGCAAATAAAAATCGAAAACTTGCTCGATCATCGATATTGGCAAGAAGCGCCCACTCGCTATGAACATCTTTATCTTTACCCAGGCCGAGAGCGCCGTTGGCTGGTGGGGGTCACAATGTTTTTGTGAGATGTCGATGGCACCCGGACTTCAATAATCGAGAGCGCCAGCGGCGCTCGCCAAGAGATCGAGACATCTTCTTACAGCTCGGATCGCAGCACCAACGAAGAGTTGGTGGCCCCTGCCCTCAAGTCTCTCTTAGCCCACGACGCGAGTTCGAATCGAGCGCGAAAGGCGCCCGATTTCATCTCCGAGTGGAGCCGCTTCGGCCCGCTCGACATCCATCACCAAATAGCCAATTTTAGAATCCGTCGACAGTGTTTGCGCCAAGATGTTGGCGCCAAACTTTGAAACCACCGAGTTGATCTCACCCAAAACGCCAGGCTCATTGCGGTGAACGTTTAAAATCCGGCGTGATCCCGCGGCACGAGGCAAATCCACTTGCGGAAAGTTGACCGCTCCCAGCGTTGAGCCCGTCGCAATAAAGCGCCTGAAACTCTCGGCAACTTCAATGCCGATGGCGTGCTGTGCTTCTTCGGTGCTGCCACCGATATGCGGGGTCAGAATCACGTTCGAAAGATTTTGCAGAGGCGAGTGAAACTTTTCTTTGTTCGACGCGGGCTCGGCTGGAAATACGTCCATGGCCGCTCCTGCGAGGTGCTTGTCTTTCAGCGCGGTGGCCAGATCGTCTATATCCACAACCGTGCCACGCGAGGCATTGATCAAGTACGAGCCCTTTTTCATGCGCTGAATTTCTTTGCTCGAAATCATATTCTTGGTTTGCGGCGTTTCGGGGACGTGCAACGTCACGAAATCCGATTTTTGCAAAAGCTCGCCCAAGTTCGAGC
>JBKCUU010000118.1:0-21101 GCA_046318155.1 Bdellovibrio sp.
GAGCACAATGATGATCATCTCAAGTAAACGACTGCGGCGCTCATTGAGCTCGTTGGTCATGAGCTTGGCAATTTGCGCTAGGTTATTTAGCTTTTGATCGACACTGTCGCGCCAGTCATTGAATCGGAGCCGCGAGGAGGCCGTTCGAAATATTTGAGCGAGGTAAAAATCTCCGACGACTTTCAGCGAGTTTTCGACGCTTTCAACCGTATCACTGATTTCAAGGTATTTGCGGGCCGCTTCGCGCGACATTTTTTCGGAATAAGTTTCCCAGATGCCAAGACCTTTGCCCTCGAGTGTCGAATACAGGGAAGCCAAGCGCTCATCCAGAACGTCATCGTAGTAGCGCATCTCAAGCAACTGGCAGAGGGCAAATTCGATGACGTCAGGAATATCCAAATACCCCGAAGGCTCGATAATCAAGGCGCTGTTCCAGTTGATCACGGCGAGATCGGTCTCGCTATATTGAATCGCGCCGTCCATGATCCCTTTTTTGACCTGGTCCGAAAGGCTCTCGGTCGTTTCAGACAAGATCAATCGGTAGACATCATAGTTTTGAAACACCGAGAGGGCGTTCTTCTCGGAGCCAGCAAGCGACTTAAAAAAGTACAGGGTGTAATCCTCAAATGTCTCCCAGTTCATTTTCGTCAAGCGCGACGGATCAAACTGCTGCAGCATTTCGGTGACCTTTTGGACGGCCATCTGCTGCAAACTCTCGTCATTTTCGAGGGCGGCGCCAATCTCGATCAACTTGTTCCACTCGAGCTCCGGCGGAATCGTCATTTGAATGTTGATCGAAATCGCGCCAAAGTGCCAAACCTTGGCGGCGACATCGTAATCAAGGCGAATGCCCAAACACTCGTGCTTGCCCCCTTCGAGGGTCAGAGCGAGAGGGGCATTGTTGATAATCATGGCGCGAGAAAACTTCGACAGTCGAAAACGTTGCTGAGTCGTGGCCGTAAAGAGACTGCGTTGAAACTTTTCGAGGTCGACATCCATTCCGATATCGAACACGCGGTAAGCAAAGATTTTTCCTGCGTTTAAGCCCATACCTCAGTTTAACAGAAGCCGAGGCACCTTGAATCTATTTATACGTCGCACTGTGCTGGTGGTAAGAGGGATGAAGACGCAGAGTTTGGTGGCCCCGGGGAGAATCGAACTCCCACGTCCTTGCGGACACTGGATTTTGAGTCCAGCGCGTCTACCAATTCCACCACAGGGCCGTCTGTTTCGATCAGCTTTTGAAGCCAAAGATCGGTTGATTGGAGGGATCTACTTAATAGGAGATCTTCGCGAGCTCAAGAAGAAATTTCACGACTTGTCACGAGACTTGTCACTTTTTTGAGCAAACCCACCACTGAGACCAAAAAATCACCCACAAAAAAGCCTTACATATCAGCAGTTTCGACACTCGGCCATTTTTTGGCGCTCTTGGCATACGGGTTGCTCAGTGCCTGTTCGTTGAACACAGATTCGTCCACCCAAAGGGTGGCACAGTTATTTTATTTTGTTTAAAAACACACCGATCGGTTTAAGTGCCGGTCGGGAACAAGGAGAGACCTAAATGAAACGTTTCGCTTATCTGGCCATGGCAGTCCTGTTGCCTGTGACAAGCTTGGCCCAGAGTAATTACACGTTTGATGACGAAGTGAATGCTGAACTTGAGAAAATGTATCAAGGACAAGGAACTTCAAGTTCCAACAGCGGTTCTAATCCCATTCAAGCGCAAACAGGCCCACAAGTTCAAGTCAACGTGGCAACAAATCAGGGGACGACGGTAACGCCGACTCAGACTGCTCCCGTTGTTGCGCAAGTTGCGCCCGTCTCGCAACCTGTAGCCGTGACTCAGCCCACGACTGTTATTGATCAGCCGATCGCAGTCAGCGCGCCGATCGTGCAAAAACAAGAAACGACTGTGATTTCGGCGACTCCTTTGAAAGAGTCGAAGGCTGAACAAATTCGTAAATCACGCCAGGACGCCGAGATCTCGACAGAGCAAAACATCGTCGTGAAACTCGAAGAGTCTCGTCTTGAAGATGAAAAACGCCGCTCCGAAGTTTTATTCGGAGATAAATTTCAAACACTTCAAGGCCAAAACGCCTTGATCAATAACAGTCCGAACTCGTCGGTGATTCAGCAACAAGAAACAATCGTTGCTCCCGCGGTTGCAACACCTGTCATTGCAACACCGGTGATCGTCACGGAAGCTCCTGTGGTTGTTTCTGCTCCCGTCAAACACGAAGACCGTGACGATGTTCGCGGTGAAGTTCGCGCTTCGATCCAAGAGATGAAAGAAGAGAAAAAATCTGAGACACGTTCTTACTTCTCGGGTTTGGCTGGTCTTGGTGATTACCCCGATGTTAAAAACGTTCGTGGTAACTACTCGCTTGGTTTCTCGTTCGGTCAAAAGTTTAATGACCGTCTATTGGCCGAAGGTTCTTTCCTCTACTCAAACTTTGATGTTGAGCAGCGTGAAGGGGTCGTGATCTGTAATCCTGGTTGCGTGGCTTACCCCCGCATCACTCGCATGGATCAGTATGCTGGTTCGGCGCAGATGAAGTACCAGTTGCTTGGCGGAATGATCCGCCCTGTCATCGGTGGAGCCTTGGCTTACGTGTACCGCACCTTCTCCGATTCTCAGTTCGGCAACTCGAGCAACTATGCTCAATCACACGCTCTTGATTTGGGTCTTGTCACTGGTGTTGACGTTGAGTTTTCTGAGAAATTCACGATCGGTTTGGATGCTCGTTATATGTGGAATATGACAAATCGCAGCCAGACTTCGGGATTCCAACAATCGTTCTCGCAAAGCGTTTACGGTTCGGACACTCCAATCGAACAGCTCAGCTACATGAACATCTCGCTCGTTGGCCGCGCTACTTTTTAATCAAAAAAGAGATCTGTGTTTAGATCTTAAGTTTTACGAAATTCCTTGTGTGATGAAGCCCTGGCTCCAAAAGAGCCGGGGCTTTTTCTTTTAAGATGAGCCCGCAATCGCGCGGCGCTGAACTTCAAGGCTCAAGAGCGTCATGCGCTGATTCGGGGATTTGAGGAATTCTATTCCGTAATGAGTTTGAGTGCCGGTGTCGGTTTTGACATCTTGGATGTGGCGAATCGTGCCTTCGATGTTGATTAATTTTTGCGGGCCTGAATGTAAGACGCCTTTGACCAACATGCCGCTCGTCAGCACCGGGCCCCTGTAGTCGGTGTAAAAAAAACGAACGCCGCCGGCTGAGATGTCATGCGCTTGGGCGAGCACGAAAACTTTTTTGCCATCAATCTCAGTCAGGTTCATTTCGAGTTTTAAAAAAACCGGAACTTCCACACGCATACTCGCCCGGCGTTGAAACTGAAACAAATCCCCCGCGACATCAACTATCACGCGGCTGCCGCGAACTTCGGCTTGGCCGTTGTAAAAATAGCGGTGGGGTGCAAGGACAAAAGAAGCCAGGACTTCGTGTTTGCCTTCGGGGATTGTGCCGGCAGGGAGGTGTCCCGAAAAGAAATCACCTTCGAGCGTCGGAATGAAGGCGACCAAATGATCTTCGCCAATTTTAAGGGTCACCTCGGCATGTTCAAGATCGGCTTGGGCCAAAATTTTCTTCTTTTCGAGGTTGGACCTGACCTTTTCGAATGCCGCTTTGCTCATGGATCAACGACACCACTTTGAGGCTCGAAAATCAAACACGGGCTGGGGCTGGTCTTGACTTCAGAATAAGAGGCGTTAGCCTGAAAACCATGCTTTCAAATTGTTCGTTGATCTTTGCATCTCTTGCGCTCATGGCCTCGCCTCAGGTCTGGGCGGCGTCCGAGGTCGTCAACGCGGCCATCGGGCAAGTGGGCGAACGCGTGGTGACCTCTCGAGAAGTCTTGATCTCGCATTTTTTTGAACGCTGGCAGTTGGCCGCGCGGAGCAAAGAAGCGTCCGCACAGCTGCCCAAATCTGACTGGAAAATCACGCCTGGTACGGATGTGTTTAAACAGGCGTCGTCGTCTTTTGTTCTTGAGTGCATGGTTGATCTTGAAGCCGAAAACTTTGTCGTCGCCCGGGTTGAGGATGAAGTCGTTCAAGAAACGACCAAGAGTTTTTTGAATGCCGTGGGCGGTTCGCCCGATTGGAAAAAGCTCGAGACCAATACGAGCGAAGTGCAAAAGATGGTCGAGCTCAAGCTGCGCGCGCAAAACTTTCTGAAGTTTAAAACGGAGTCTGCGGGCGTTGTCGTGACCGATGCGGACACCAAAGCGTACTACGAGAAAAACCGTCTTAAATTTGGCAACATGCCCTACGATCAGTTTAAAAATAGCATCCGCGAAGTTCTCTCAACACAAATTCTGGAAGACCGCCTCAAGGATTGGTTCGAAGTTCTGCGCCGCAAGTACCGCGTCCGGTTCTTGGGCGAGAGCCGCGAAATATGATTCAGCGTCTGACAGAGTTGAGCGGTTTAGACTGGGTGGACAGGGTCCATTCGTCGTCTTTTCGGTGGACTTTGCCCAAGCTGCAAGAGCTGGCCGCCAGCCATGAGTTTTGGGGCTTGTTTGAAGAGCCCGAACCTGGCTCAAAAGGGCCGGCTACGGCCCCTCTTCGACCCATTGCATTTGTGGCCCTCATCAAGCTTCCGCATGCCTGGGAGCTGCCTGTTTTGGCGACCCATCCGGCCCATCAGGGGCGGGGACAAATGAGAAAACTTCTGGTGTCGGTCTTTATTGCGAAGTGTCAAGCTGCTGAAATCTGGCTGGAAGTTCACGAGGCCAACCTTCCTGCCCGGTCTCTTTACAACAGCTTAGGCTTTACCGAAGTGGGGCGACGTCCTCGGTATTATGCCGACGGTGGAACAGCTCTTTTGCTGAGCCGCCGACCTTGATTTAAGTCCTTGCATCTCCTCACGATTTCATCTATCTAATGACCTGTGCTTTCCTCGAAGGGAAAGCTCGGAAGTGGGCTGGGGACAGCCCACTTTTTTTGTTTGTAGGCCCGCCTTTCGCCGTTCGCGCCACTGCAGGGGCGCATGTGATTGAGCCACTGCAGGGGCGTAACGAACTCGGGTGATGGGGCTGTAAGGGAAAAATGCTTTCGATTGAATTATTGCAGAAATTAGAGACCCTCGCGGGGCAAGTGACCATCCGTGAGGGATGCGAATTGTACGATATCGAAATGGCCGGCGTTGGCGGTAGACGCACGCTGCGGGTCCTCATCGATAAAAATCCCGGCGGCGCAAATGTGGATGACTGCTCCAACGTCTCGCGTGGTTTGAGCCTTTTGCTTGATGTCGAAGATCCCATACAAGGCGCTTATGATCTTGAGGTTTCAACACCGGGTCTTGATCGGATTTTACGCAAGCCTTGGCACTATTCACGCGTGGTTGGCAAAAAAATTTGGGTCCGCACGGGCAAAGCTTTTGAAGAGTTTGGTGTTCAAGCCGCGAAAAATAAACCGATCAAACAGGCTACCGAAACTTTGATCGCTGCGGATGAGCATGGGATTGAATTTATCTTAGATAACGAAACAGTAAAGATTCCTTTCTCTGAGATTGAAAAGGGAAAACTCGTGTTCGAGTTTGAGCCGAAGGGTCAGAAAAAGGGCGAGAAGAAAACACCGCCTCCTAAAAAAGGCAAAAAATAACGTCCTTAAAAAAAGGGGCGTCAGCCGCCCACCGGGGCGCAAACGTAAACGTCGTTTCGTGAAGAAACGCAAACAGAAGATGAACGGGGAGACCTGGATGGCAGACAATATGTTCTCGGACTTAAGCCGAGTGATCGAGCAAGTCGGAAAAGACAAAGGAATCGACCGTCAAGTGATCGTCGATGCCGTGATTCAAGGGATGCTGGTTGCTGCTCGTAAAAAATACGGCACCTACCGCGAAATTGAAGCGTCTTACAACGACGACACAGGTGAAATTGAATTGTTCGAGTTCAAAGAAGTTGTCGACCGCGAAAAGTTTATCGATGAAGAAGTCGAAATTCCTCTCGACGAAGCTCTTAAGCTTGATCCTGGTGCTCAGCTTGATGACTCGATCGGGATCAAACTTGACTCCTCTGATCTAGGCCGCATTGCTGCGCAAACGGCCAAACAAATTATCATGCAACGTGTTCGTGATGCTGAACGCGAGATTATTTTTAACGAATTTGAATCACGCAAAGGTGAAGTGGCTTCGGGGATCGCCCGCCGGGTTGAGCGCGGAGCGATTGTTGTCGATCTCGGTAAAACCGAGGCCTTCATCCCGCCTCGCGAGCAAATCCCTGGCGAGTCTTACAAGCCTGGCGATCGCATCCAAGGTTACCTATCAGAAGTTCGTCAAACGACACGTGGTCCTCAGATCATCATGTCGCGTGCAGATGAGCGTTACTTGATGAAGTTATTCGAAACTGAAGTTCCCGAGATTTATGATGGTATCGTCGAGATCATGGCGGCTGCTCGCGAGCCCGGTGCTCGCGCCAAAATCGCGGTTCGCTCAAACGATGCGGCAGTTGATCCTGTCGGCGCCTGCGTCGGGATGAAGGGAACTCGCGTTCAAAATATCGTCCAAGAGCTTCGCGGCGAAAAGATCGACATTGTTCCTTGGGACGAAGACGTCACTCGCTTTGCGGCCAACGCCTTGGCGCCCGCAGAAATCTCGCGCATCTTCTTGGATGAAGAAAACAAGGAGCTCGAAGTTGTCGTTCCCGACAATCAACTCTCTTTGGCGATTGGTAAAAAAGGTCAGAACGTTCGTTTGGCGGCCAAGCTCACAGGCTGGAAGATTGACATCTTGTCAGAGTCATCGGCGTCGGCTCGCACAGCGGAGGCGATTTTCAATCTGACATTGATCCCTGGCCTCAATGAGACCATGGCGCAAAATATCTTCCAATCGGGATTCAGCTCTTTTCCGATTTTGGCGCAAGCTCAAATCGAGGAAGTCATGGCAGTCCCTGGTTATGACGATCCGGCGAAAGCAGAGAAATTGATTCAAGAAGCAAAAAGCCTTGTTGAAAAATACCAAAGAGAGGGTACGCCCATTCCTCAATCGCCGCAGGCTCAGGCTATGGCGAATGCCAAGGGCGATGCCAAGGCGCAAGCTGATTTGCGCTTGAAACAAGAACTTGAAAAGCTCGAAGCCCAAGAGGGTTCCGAGTCTAATTAATGATGTGCTGGCAGGACTTTGTGGTCCTGCCGAAGGGCCCAAGAAATAGTGGCTCAAAAGCGGTTGACCGCTGATGAGTGTGAAGGAGTTTGAGTGAGCAATCCGAAAGTATTCGAGTTCGCTAAAGACATCGGGATGTCCCCTTTGGCTTTGATGGACAAGATCCGCGAATGGCAACTTCCTGTGAAGTCGCACATGGCTGAGTTGGATTCAGAGACCCTTGAGATGATCAAGGTCAAACTGAAGGAGCCTTCACGTCCTGCGGAGCCCGCGCCCGAAAAGAAAGCGGTTGCTCGTAAGAAACCCGCGGCTGCCGCTGTTGAAAAAGCAGCCTTAACTTCGAAACCAGCCGTGAAAACGGCCGCTGCGAAAGCGCCCAAAGGTGCAAGTGCGGCCGACAAAGCGACGGCTGCTGCTGCTGCTGCTGCTGCTGCTACAAAGACAACTGTCGTTCGTCGTAAAAAAGCGGACATTGAAGCTGAGGCCGCCGCTGTGGCTGCTGCCGAAGCGGCCGCCGCTGAAGAAGCGGCCCAGGCCGCGGCCGCCGCTGCGGCCGAAAATCCCGAGATTGTACCAGCAGCCATTGCTGCGACGGCTCCAGCTGTCTCAGCGCCCGTTCGAGCCGAGCCTGTTGCTCGCGCCGCGGAGTCTCTGGCTCCAACCTCGGCCACTCCTGAGGTTACTCCTTTCACGGCTCCGGCAACGGCTGCTGTGACCCCCGCAGCGGCGGCTCACCCCGCTGAAGAAAGCCCCGAGCGTAAAGTCGTCGCTCGGAAAAAAGAGGTCGCCATCGGAAACTCAGGTGTTTCGTCCGAAGTCAGTGCGCAAGCCATTGGCAAGCGTAATATCATTGGACGCATGGATCTGTCCCGCGTTCAGGCCCCGGCCGGTCCAGGGCAACGCGGTCCTAGTGGCTTTCGCCCCCAAGGCGGCGCGACCTCACAGAGTAGTGCTCCCGGTATGGCCAACCGACCGAAAGGCAATTTGCGTGCGGGCTTTGTTCAAGCTGCACCCATGCCCGAAATTGGCAGCCTGCGTGAAACCCAAGAAGAAGCCCGGAAGCGCGACGAGAAACGCCGCTTAGGTGCTCGCACAGCGCCAGATGCGACAGTCACGAAAGATGCTGAAGCCGCCCCTCCAGCGTTTGACGCTGCTGAGTTTCGTAAACGTGAAATGGTGTTTCAGCCCAAAAAGAAAAAGGGCATGCTCAGCCGTCCTTCAATGAAAACCGAAAAAACAACGGCCGCCGCGCACAAGCGTGTTCTCAAGGTGAATGGCACGATGAAAGTGTCGGACGTCGCTGCGAATATGGGTCTGAAAGTCGCCGAAATCACAAAAGTTCTGATGAAGAACGGTGTGATGGCAACTCCCAATACAGCTCTTGATTTCGATACTTTGGCATTGATCGTGACTGACTTCGGCTGGGAAGCGCAAAATGTTTTGGTGACGGCAGAAAACATGATCAAAGACACCGCGTTCGGTGATTTGACGGCAGAGCTCATCACCCGCTCGCCCGTTGTCACAATCATGGGTCACGTCGATCACGGAAAGACTTCACTCCTCGATGCCATCCGGTCTGCCAAAGTGGCTGAAGGCGAAGCTGGCGGGATCACGCAGCACATTGGTGCGTACCAAGTTTCTCTTGATGACGGCTATAAAATTACTTTCTTAGATACTCCTGGACACGAAGCCTTCACGGCGATGCGTGCGCGCGGAGCAAACGTGACAGATATCGCGATCATCGTTGTCGCAGCTGATGATGGCGTCATGCCACAAACGGCAGAGGCGATCAGTCACGCCAAAGCGGCGGGCGTCCCGATGATCATTGCGGTCAACAAAATGGATAAACCTGGTGCAAATCCTGACCGCGTCAAACAGCAATTGACCGAGTATGAGGTGGTTCCAGAGGAGTGGGGTGGTCATGCCATTTTTGCTCCCGTGTCGGCCATGAAAAAAACCGGGATCAATGAGCTTCTCGAGCAAATCAAATTAATTGCCGAAGTTGCCGAGCTGAAGGCCAATCCTTTGCGCTCAGGAACCGGAACAGTCATCGAAGCCCGTCTTGAAAAAGGCCGCGGACCCGTTGCCACAATCTTGGTCAAAGACGGAACCGTTCGTATCGGTCAGCACATCGTAGCAGGTTCAGTCGTTGGACGGGTTCGCTCGCTAACAAATGACCGCGGTGAACGCGTGACCGAGGCGGGTCCTGGTATGCCTGTTGAAGTTTTGGGTCTTGATGACGTGCCGGTTGCGGGCGATATGTTTGATATCGTTGTCGATGAGCGCACAGCTGATGAAGCGGCGCAAATTCGTAAAGATTTGGCGCTGGCTGCTCGAACCAAAACGGGCAAGATTTCTCTTGAGGAAATTTTTGCTAAAGTAAAAACGGGCGATGTGAAAGAACTCACGGTTGTTATGAAGGCCGATGTGCACGGCTCGCTCGAGGCTTTGCAAGGCATGTTCTCAAAACTCAGCACGCCTGAAGTTAAGGTTCGCATCATCCACTCGGGCGTTGGCGGGATCACTGAGAGCGACGTGCTCTTGGCCTCGACTGCAAAAGGTTTGATTATCGGGTTCAACGTTCGGCCTGACGGCAATGCTTCAAGCGCGGCAAAACGCTTAGGCATAGAAGTTCGCACGTATTCGGTCGTTTACGAGCTTATTGATGACATGAAAAAAGCGATGGGTGGATTGCTCGCGCCGACAGTTGTCGAAAAAGTCATGGGCCGTGCCGAAGTCCGAAACGTCTTCACCGTTCCCAAAATCGGAACGATTGCGGGCTGCTTCATCGTCGACGGCAAAATCAGCCGCTCGAACATGGCTCGTCTCGTTCGCGAAGGAAAAATTGTATACGAAGGCAAGATCGGATCTCTCAAGCGTTTCAAAGACGATGCGCGTGAAGTCGCCAGTGGCTTTGAGTGCGGTATCGGCATCGAGAACTTCAACGATGTTAAAGTGGGCGATGTGATCGAAGCTTTTGTGAAAGAAGAGATCGCAAGAACTCTGGAGTCCGGTCCATCGGCTGAGGCTTGAGCTTTATGAAAAACTCGGGTGACCAAAAAAAAACAGGCGGACGCAAGTCCGCCGTGGCCTCGTCGCAAGACGGGCGCCGGGTTGAGCGCGTTCAAAAAGAAGTGACCCAGATTGTTTCAAGATTTTTGATGGGAACTTTTAAGGGTGATCTTCCGGGAATCGTTACCGTCACCAATGTGATGATGCCACCGGATCTTCGCAGCGCCCGCGTTCAAGTTTCTGTTTTAGGCGGAACCGCTGAACAGAATCTTGAGGCCGCCGAAGTTTTGCAAGAGCGCGCCAGGGAGATGCAGCGTTTTCTAGCGAGCGAACTGCCGATGCGCTTCACGCCGAAGTTGCAGTTCTACCCCGACAAGACTTTAGATAAAGTCTTGAAAATCGACAAAATTCTCCACGAAATAAAAAAAGAAAATCGCCCCAGTAGCGACCGCCCGCTGTCGGAATCTGAGGACGAGGAGTGATCGCCGACGGCATCCTTCTTATCGACAAAGCGGCGGGGATGACGAGCCACGATGTGGTGGCACGTGTTCGCCGCATCTTGGGGCTTAAATCCGTCGGCCACTGCGGGACACTGGATCCGATGGCCACGGGCCTGATGATTCTTTTGATTGGCGAAGCCACCAAGGTCAGTCCTTACCTACTTGAGCGCGATAAAGCCTATGTTCTGAAAGCCCAATTGGGCGTCACAACCGACACTTTGGACACGACCGGGCAAGTGCTTACCACCAAGCCCGTGACAACGGCTGTGGCGGACGTGAAAGACCTTGCGCTTTCTCTGCAGGGCGAGTTTGAGCTCAACGTACCTAAGTATTCGGCCGTCAAAGTCCAGGGCGAAAAAATGTACGAAAAAGCCCGCCGGAACGAAGATTTCGAAACTCCCAAAAAGATCATGAAGTTTTATGACGTCGAGGTTTTGGATCAAGGGCCCGATTGGCTCAAAGCTTCGCTCAAGTGTTCCAAAGGCTCGTATATTCGATCCTGGATCGAAATGTTGGGCGGTAAAACGGGTTCGGGGGCCGCGATGAGCGAGCTCCGCCGGACGATTTCGGAGCCCTTTTTTCTTGAAAATGCGATGACACTGGAAGAACTCGCACAGGCGATCGAAAAAGGCGAGACGCCCCGGGCGCTCACGCCCTTAGCTCAGACCCTTCCCCACTGGAAATCAGCCCGCGTCGACGGCCAAAGCTTGGCAATGATGCGCAACGGGCAGATCTCAAAGGACCTCAAATCCATTCTCATCACCCTCTACCAACCCGATGTTGATCAGGGCGTAAAAATCCTGTCTAAGGACGGTGAGCTTTTGGCTTTGATTGGGCTCGAAGAGGGCAAAGGTTTTGTGGTCCGACGCGTCTTTCGTTCTTGATTGCCTCGGTCCTCCCAGGTACAAACTCCTCACGGTTTTAGCTCGAAATTCGACAGCCATGACGAATAGGTCGGGCACCGTGCTTGTGATCCTAATGATCGCAATCTCTTTACATTGAGTACCTATCGGTACCCCTCGGAGGCTTTAATGGCAGTCACAAAAGAACAACGCGAAGGCATCTTGAAAAAATTCCGTCGCGGCGATTTGGATACGGGTTCATCTGAAGTTCAAGTTGCGCTCTTGACCGCTCGTATTAACGAGATGTCACTTCACTTCAAAACTCACAAAAAAGACAATCACGGTGTTCGTGGCCTTATGACTTGTGTGAGCCGTCGACGTAAACTGTTGGATTACCTGAAACGCACAGACTCTAAAAAATACGAGACTTTGATCAAAGAACTCGATCTACGTAAGTAATCGCCTCTCGATTTGTCTCGGTCTATGGCAAGCGGCCGCAAGGCCGCTCTGTCGAATCTCACGAGGGTTCTGGGTGCCAGAACTCTCAGCCTAAAGAAAACTTTCAAGGAGTATGAATGAAAACGACTGTAACGACATCTGTTGGCGGCAAGCAAATCACCATTGAAACAGGTCGTATGGCTAAGCAGGCCGATGGAGCCGTCGTCGTCAGCTGCGGGAACAACATGGTTCTGGTGACCGCTGTATCCTCTAAAAACGAGTCACCCTTGAGCTTTTTCCCGCTCACGGTTGAGTACATCGAAAAATTCTACGCAACCGGAAAAATCCCCGGCGGCTATTTCAAACGCGAAGGCAAGCCAACCACGCACGCCACTTTGACGGCGCGTTTGATTGATCGTCCTATTCGCCCCTCTTTCCCCGAAGGCTACCAACACGAAACACAAGTCGTGGCCACAGTTTTGTCGGCGGATGGTTCTTTTCCGATCGATATCTTGGCCTCGCTCGGCGCTTCGGCGGCTTTGCACATCAGTGACATTCCTTTCAATGGCCCCACAGCGGCGATCCAAGTGGGACGCGTTGATGGTCAGTTCGTCGCGAACCCCACGCCTCAGCAACTGGAGCGTTCAGACATGGACATCCTGGTGGCGGGAACAAAAAATGGTTTGTTGATGGTTGAAGGCGAAACTCAGTTTATCACGGAAGCGGATGCTTTGGCCGCGCTTAAATTTGGTCACCAATCTTTGATTCCTTTTTTGAACGCTCAAGAAGAACTCCGCGAAAAAGCGGGTTCAAAAGCCAAACGCACGTTCAAAGTAAAAACTATCGACTCCGATTTCCGCGGCGAAGTCGAAGCTTTTTTGACTTCGAAAGTAACCTCTGCTTTGCGCATTAAAGAAAAAATGGAACGTTACGCCGCCGTTGATGCGGCAAAAAAAGAAGCCGAAGAGAAATTCGTTGCGACGTTGACTGATGACAAAATGAAGGGTCAGCGCTCAAAAGAACTCGGCGTGATTGTTGAAGACATTAAATACAAAGCGGCTCGTAGCCAAATTTTGGATGAAAAAACTCGTATCGATGGTCGTAACCTGACAACGGTTCGCCCCATTTCGAACGAAGTCGGCATCTTGCCCCGCGCTCACGGTTCAGGTCTATTTACTCGCGGTGAAACGCAAGTTTTGGGAACTGTGACTTTGGGAACCGGTGATGACGAGCAAATGATCGACAACTTGATGGGCTTTGAAAAGCGCCGCTTGATGCTTCATTACAACTTTCCCCCGTTCTCGGTGGGTGAAGTCGGTCGTTTTGGTGGTCAAGGCCGCCGCGAAATAGGACACGGAAACTTGGCAGAGCGATCAATCAAGGCCATGATTCCCGATCACGAGAAGTTTCCTTACACCATTCGTATCGTTGCGGACGTTCTTGAATCAAACGGTTCATCTTCAATGGGCACTGTGTGCTCGGCGACGCTCGCTCTGCTTGATGCCGGTGTTCCCGTGAAAACAAACATCTCGGGTATCGCGATGGGCTTGGTTAAAGAAGGCGATCGTTTTGCCGTCTTGACTGACATCTTGGGTGATGAAGATCACTTGGGAGACATGGACTTCAAAGTAGCGGGGAATGCGACAGGCATCACAGCACTTCAAATGGATATCAAAATCGACAGCGTGAGTTTCCAAGTCATGGAAACAGCATTAAACCAGGCCCGCGACGGCCGTGTTCACATCTTGAACGAGATGGAGAAGGTCATCAAAACGCCTCGTGGACAAATCAGCGAGTACGCACCTCGTATTGAGACCATCAAAATCAATCCTGATAAAATTCGTGACGTCATCGGTTCCGGCGGAAAGACCATCCGCATGTTGACAGAAACTTGCGGTGTCAAAATCGAGATCGAAGATGATGGAAAAATCCACATCGCATCGGCAGATCCTCTCGCAACTAAAAAAGCGATCCAAATGATCAACGACATTTGTGCTGAAGCAGAAGTTGGCAAAGTGTACAAAGGACGCGTTGTAAAAATCGCGGACTTCGGCGCTTTTGTTGAAATCTTGCCTGGGACACAAGGCTTGCTCCACATCTCTGAGATCGCTCACGAGCGTCTCCGAGCGGTGACCGATGCCCTTCACGAAGGTGATGACATCGACGTGAAAGTTTTGGACGTTGACCGCGCGGGGCGCATCAAATTGTCTCGCAAAGTTTTGCTGCCTAAAGAAGTTCAGTAAGACCCATGCGTTTTAAAAAAACGACTCTGGCAAACGGGATTCGAGTGGTGAGCGAAATGCAGCCCGAATCCCGCGCTGCGGCCTTAGGCGTCTGGGTGCTTTCGGGCACCCGGGATGAGGCGTCCAATGAAGCTGGGATCTCGCACTTTCTCGAGCATATGGTCTTTAAAGGGACCAAAAACCGGACTGCCTTTCAGATCGCCAAGAGTCTCGAAGAGCTTGGCGGCGAGCTCAACGCCTACACCACCCGTGAATACACCTGCTATCACGCTTTCGTTCTTAAAGATCATTGGCGCGTGGCTTTGGACGTCTTGAGCGATCTCGTCAATAACATGCAGCTCAAGAAATCGGATTTTGAAGTCGAGCGATCGGTGATCTTGCAAGAGATCGCCATGGGTGACGATAGCCAAGAAGACATGATCTACGACCATTACTTCGATAAGGCTTTTGGCAAACACCCACTTGGCCGTCCTATCTTGGGCAATCAAAACTCGATTGCCAAGATGAACATGAAGCAAGTGCGAGATCGCTATGAACAGCACTACTCGGGCCCCAATTTAATTATTTCGGCTGCGGGTGACCTTGAACACCAAGATCTGGTGAGTGCCGTAGAAAAAGCCCTCAAGAGAAAAAAGAAAACCCGCTTTAAAGTTCAGCGGAGCAAGCCTCGGCATGCGGCCATCCGCGAGGTGGTCGAGCGACCTGGCGAGCAGCTGCATCTTCTGATGGGTTTGCCTGTGACTTCATTCAAAGACAAATACCGCTTCGAAGCTTTTATCGTGAACGCGCTTTTGGGCGGCGGGATGACTTCAAAGTTGTATCAAAAAGTGCGTGAGAAAAAGGGCTTGGTCTACACGATCTACTCGTCGCTCAACACGTTTGTCGATTATGGATTGATCAACATTTATGCCGCCTGCGAACCAAAAAACATGGTTCCCGTGATCAAGAATATTCAGACCGAAGTTCGAGCCCTTAAAGAACGCGGCGTCAGGGCTTCGGACATCGAACTGTTTAAGACTCAAGTCAAAGGAAGCCTTTTACTGGGCTCCGATGACGTCGAGAACCGCATGAGCTCAATCGGCGTCAACGAGATGGTATTTCAAGAGTACCGTCCTGTTGAACGCGTGATCGAAGAGATCGAAGCGGTGACGCCGAAAACGATTAAAGAATTTATGCGCGAGTACTACGACATGGAAAAATGGGGACTCGTGCTTTTGGGCGCCGAGGCTGAGTCTCATCGTGAGATGATCGAGAATCTCACGTTTTAATCCGGTTTCAAGAGCCGGGCCGCCCAATTTTGAAAGGGGAGCGTATGGAAAAATTAACTTTAAGAATTCAAAAGCTTCCGCACTTTAAAGGCGAATTGCCTGCTTACCAATCGGCCGGCGCCAGTGGTTTTGATGTCCGTGCTCAAGTTGGCATGACGGTGACTTTAAATCCCGGTGAGCGTGCTTTGATCCCCACGGGATTGGCGTTTGAGACACCGCTGGGTTACGAGATTCAAGCCCGTCCTCGCAGTGGCCTTGCCGTTAAAAATGGAGTTTCCCTGGTCAATACTCCTGGGACGATCGATGCCGATTACCGCGGCGAAGTGAAAATTATCGTGATCAACTTAGGCCAAGAGCCGTTTGTGATTAAAGACCAGGATCGTATTGCTCAGTTGGTCCTATGCCCGATCTTTCAAGCCAATTTTGAATTGGTTGAATCCCTTTCGAGCACCGTTCGCGGTGCCGGTGGTTTTGGTTCCACCGGCGTTTAATTTTTAAAACTTAAGTTTTTTTCTGCAGTCACGAATTTGGATTTTTTCAATAAAATCGGGTTCTCGATCATCTTCATACGAAAAAACCTCGTGAGATGCGCATGTGAGGTGCAGACTTTGTGTTTTGGGCTCGTACTGCAGCGATGCCCAGTAAAAGTAAAATGGAAAGGTCAGCGGGGCGGCGTTCACGCTCCATGCACGCTCCCTGCACTGTAGCCGGGGCGAGGCCAAGTTCTGACGTCATCGCTGATCATAAACGTGCTAGACATCGTTTCGATTTTTTTGGACTCGCCGCAGGCGTGAGTCTTCCTAAAGTACGGACCTACACCGACTTCGGTGATCCTTGTTTTTCGGTCTTGAGACAAAACTTGATAAACAATATTCGTCGGATAGGGCGCCGAGATTTGGTCGTCCGTTCGTGAGGTCATGCGACCATTTAAATTCTGGAAAGTAGTCTCGCTGTTCATGCGAAAGGGCATGAGTAATTTAGAATACTAGACATACTTTGGCGGGCTCATCCTTATGGGATGGTAGAAATCTGTCAATCGAGCAGCGTATTGACGGTGAGGGTTATTGCCCGAGATGAACTTCGGGGGCTTCGGCTTCGATCGAGCCTCCGCGCCAGCCGGTTTCGATTTGCAGAGAGTCCCAGCGGCCCCAAGCCCACATCAGGAAAATCACGACGTAAACTCCGGCGATTGAGCGCAAGACAAGCTTTTTAGGTAGGCCAAAGTTCTCGACCAAGCCAACAACTAAAATCACGGCGGTAAAAGCAAAGCCGATCAAGTTAATGGGCGGGATGAGGCCCGACAAAACATGAAAAATAAAGAATGGAAGACTGGCAAAGAAAATCACCGTGGCGAGTTTACGAAAATCCAAAGTCTGACGGGCAAAGATTTGAAAGAAGTAATAGAAAAACAGCGACGAGATCAGCAAAGTAACAAGCGTCATGATCGGACGAAAGATCAGCCCCAACAAAATATCCAAAGGGCTGCGGGCAATGAGGCCCGCAAGAGCGCCGGTCATGCTTGTCACTAAAACCTGAACGGTGATGAGCTCAGCCCAGCTCCAGTCGGGAACATTTGCAATTTCACGGATGGGATGACGTAAGAAGGCGATCAAACTCTGACTGAGGCTCTGAAGTTTTTGACGGTTGAGAATCTGCTTTGTCATGAGGCTTCTGTCCTTGTTTGAAGAAAGTCCCTGGTTGAGCCGATCGCCCTTTTCGCTGAGCCAGATCTTGCTCGGCAAGCAGGTCAAGGCGCCGGTCAAGTTCGGGATCTTCAAGGTGAGCGTTGCTTAGGTCGTCCTCGCAGTTTTTCTCAATTTGCGTCCAAGAAGCAATCAAAAAAGGGACAAGACGCAGGGGCCATGGCCGTGCTGGGCCAATCAGGTGAAAAGGCGAGCGTTTCATCAGCTGCCGAAGAGCAAACAAGAAGACGGCAAAATGAAAACGGGAGCGGGGGAGCCGGATCACATCATAACCTTCGGCTTTGAGACGGTCCGCCAAGGCCGAGCGTTCTCCTGACGACACGATCACCATAGGATGAAGCGTCAGGAGACGAAAGGACCTCATTCGAAGCTCGTGTCGAGTTTGAGGCCAAAGCTGAGTGAATTTTTATCGGGAGTTGAAGAACCAAAGAAGGGCATGCGAAGCGAGAGATCTCCGCCGAAAGCAACATTTGGGCTCAGCTTGGACTCCAGGCCCGCCGCTCCAATAATCATACTTGAAGTTTCTTGGACACTGGCGCGGTTGGAGGAGTCGCTAAAGTTCAAAAAGCGAAATCCAAGGCCGCCCATAAATTTAGATCTCCAGCGTGCATTCAAATCACGGCGAAATTGTAGGCCGGCATTGAGCTCATTGAGCGAAGCCGACTCGTTTCCGGATTGAGTTTTGGGTAAGAAGCGAAAGCCCAATTCGCCGCGTACATTTTCTTGATTGAGGTCGGTCCCCGTCGAGAGCTCGTAGCCAGTTAAGTTTGTCGTATAGGTTTTGCCGTTGGTCTGAATCTCATTGAAGGAGTTGGTCATCCCAAGTCCCAGATGCGTGCGACCGGGGCCATTCTTGGTTTTTGAGATTGCGGTCTTATCGCGTTTTTCGCTGAGCTCGGTGACCAGGTCATCGTAAGTCAGCTCTTCGTAGTCGCCACCTTTTGCGGCCTGGACTTTCGACCAGCCAAAGGTTGTGATGGCAACAGCGACCATCAGAGAAACAATTTTAACTTGATTCGATTTGTTCAGCAGTTTGTTCATACCTAAAGCCTAACACAAAACTTTCACCATCCAAGAGCCTGGTCTTTTCGACTGGACCAAAAAACGCATACAATAGAAGAAGATGACGAAAATCTTTCACCGTATCTTTGCTAAACGGATCAACACGTTCTGCGCATTTTGCCGGATTCCGCGCAAGGTCTATAAAAAACGACGAATTGGTCTCGGTGATCTCTTGAGTAGTTTGCTGGGCGCCTTGATCTTGATGGGTTTGCTTTTTCAAGAGCTCGATGCTCGCGCGATTTTCTTTTTTGTCGGCCTGCTCTTTATTTCAGAAACTTTTATTCAGCTCAGGTGGCGCACGGGTGTGGTGTGTCCGCATTGTGGTTTTGACCCCGTGATTTACGTGAAAGAACCTGAAAAAGCAGCGCAAAAGGTCAGGGCCCATTTGGAAAAACGTGCCGATGACCCTGCTCGATATTTAGGCCCCGCCATGAACATTCCGAGAAGACGTGCGCCGGCGGCCAAGCCTCAAGAGCAACAGGGCAAGTCCACGGCGGCACCTGTGCGCAGGGGCCAGCGGCTTTCGAAGCAAATCTAAAACCGCCAGCGCCCGAGCCCGCGAGCAGAATTAACAATCGGGCTTGAGTCCCTCTTCGGGCCTTGTTATCTTAACGCCTCATGAAGACTCTCGTGATCGTTCCGACCTACAACGAGTTGGAAAATATTCCCAATATCACCCGCGCCATTCTTGAAAAGAATCCGCAGGTTCATCTGCTGGTGGTCGATGACAACTCACCCGATGGCACCGCCGAAGCGGTTCGTCAAATCATCGCCAAAGACGCTCGCGTCCACCTTTTGTTACGTCAAAAGAAAGAAGGCCTAGGCCGTGCCTACATCGCCGGTTTTAAGTGGGGCGAAGCTCGAGGCTATGAAGCTATGGTTGAAATGGATGCCGACTTCTCGCACCGGCCTGAAGACCTCGTTCAAATTTTGAAAGCCTTGCCTGCAAACGATTTTGTGGTCGGTTCTCGCTACGTCGACGGCGGCGCCACAGTCAATTGGGGGCTTGGACGTAAAATGATCTCCCGTGGTGGAAGTCTGTACGCACGCGTGATTTTAGGTTACCCACTCAATGATTGGACGGGTGGCTTTAATGCCTGGAAGATCGAAACTTTGCGCAAGATCAGGCTCGATGACGTGAAATCCAATGGCTACAGTTTTCAGATTGATCTTAAGTACCGAGCTCAACTCGCCGGATGTCGAGGTCAAGAAGTTCCAATAGTGTTTGAAGACCGACGGGTGGGTCAGAGTAAAATGTCACTAAAGATCGTCATCGAGGCATTTTATCGTGTATGGCTCCTTAGACTGCGGACATAGTTCATTTTCTTTGTTTGCGCGGACCTTGACCGCGCTTGTTCTGGTGTTTTCTCTGTCCTTAAAAGCCCAAGACGAATGGATCTCGCAAGACCCGCCAGAGCCAGGACCGTTTGGCTCGGATTCGGGACCGGGGCAGATTGACCCCACTGGCGGAGCCTTGCTCGAGAGCATCAAAACACAGCCCGCTCCTGAAAAACCTGCGGCCACGCGTCCCGAAAAAGTTCGGGCCGCACCAGCCACCCGCAGGGGCAAAGTGATCACCGCCGGCGCTTTGGTTTACAAAACGGCGAGCTTTGACGGAAAAGTTTTAGGAAAACTATCTGCGGGAAAAACGTTTCCGATCTCATCCAAAACCGTGGGCCCCTTTTATAAACTCAAAGTGAAAGAGGGGGTTTACGGTTATATCGCCGACACCGACATTCGCCCAATTTTGACGGCCAAAGAAATCCAAGCCAAGAAAAAAGCTGGCCTCGAAAAAGCACAAGCGCGCCAAGAGAAAAAGAAAGAGCAAAAAAAAAAGAAAGCCTTTGAGTTTCAAAAGTACCGCGGCCTCAGTTTGTCGAATGTGAATTTTCGTGAAGAGACGATGGGTCTTCGCCCGACCGAAACGATGCTCTTTTACGGTGCCAAGTTTTCGGGCCCCGACGTCCTTGTCCAAGGTGGTTACGTCGATGCCAATTTGCTCTTTCACTTCGGCGCGCCCAAGTATTATTCCGATGCGACCGGCAAGTCAGCTGATGGGTTTGCTCTGCTCATGGATTTTTTGTTTCAGTCGGCGATGCCTCAAGGCGAGAACACGTTGCTCATGCTGGGATTTGGGCCGATGTTTAAATACTCAAAATACAGCGTGGCTTTGGGTGTGGGCGGTAAAGAAGAAGCCTATGACATGATCGACATGACTGTGGGCGTAGTCTTGAATGCCGGGCTCGCGCAGAGGTTTGACTCATTTGCGCTGCGCGGCGAAATCAAGTATTACTGGGAGAAAATGCAATACACGGCTCTGGGTCTTTCGGTGCAACTCCCATTTTGACAAGCCCCCGCCGCTTTTCTAGTTTCCCTGCATGCAGCAAATCCAAGAGACCATCAAGGCCCTGCCCAGCGACGTGATCGATCAAATTGCCGCTGGCGAGGTTGTCGAGCGGCCCGCGCATTTGGTTAAAGAGCTGATCGAAAATAGTCTCGACGCCAAGAGCACAGAAGTGATTTTAGAGGTCTTCGAAGGTGGACGTCACGTTGTTGTGAAAGACAATGGCAAAGGCATTCAACCCGCTGAGCTCGAATCGGCACTTGAGCGTCACACGACCAGTAAAATTGTACGCACCGATGATTTATGGAATCTTTCGACTTACGGATTTCGCGGTGAAGCCTTGGCTTCAATTGCGGCTGTGAGCCGCCTGACTTTGAGTTCAAAAGTTCAAGGCCAAGACTTAGGCGCGCGTCTTGATGTTGAGTTCGGAAAAAAGAGCGGCGTTGATCGGATTGGTCACACTTCGGGAACGCGGATTCAGATCCGTGAACTTTTTGAAAACGTTCCTGCACGTCTCAAATTCATGAAATCAGCGGCGGGAGAAATCACGGCGATTCGTAATGTGGTGAAG
>JBKCUU010000119.1:0-11471 GCA_046318155.1 Bdellovibrio sp.
CAAATGAACGGGTCCAGTGCGGACGAAGATCAGATCCGGGCCAAAGCCCAGGAGCTGTCGATGAACAATCCAGAGATTCAGGCGATCATCGCGGCCGACCAAGGCGTCGAGTACGGCAAAGTCGTGCGCGTCATCGACCTCGTGAAGGGTTCAGGCGTCAAAAAATTCGCGATTAGTATCGAAAAAGCCGAGTAACTCGCAAGCCAAAAACTCTTGTCTCGAATTGGTGCGAGCCTTGAACTGTTGAGTGGCACTGGCCTCGCTGTCTTCTTGACTCAAGCCCAGTACAGGGGTGTCAAAAATCCGCCGAATGTAACCGGACATGTCGGCAAATATCTGGGATCAACGAACACTCAAAACTCTGACCGTCTTGGTACTCCTTCTTTTGGGACCAACACTATGGTCTTGGTTTTCACCATTGCCTGGGGGCTCGGGTCCATCGGCTCAAAAGCAAAGCCGGGGACTGGCCTCTGTTCTGGCCGGCGAAGCTGAAACCTCAAGCAAAACCGGACGCCTTAGTCGCCCGGTTCTGATCGAGTGGAACGCGACTGCAAAAAATTTGAATCAAGAAGTTTTTGGAACGCATTTGCGTCTCAAGGGCTTACTCAAAGGGCTGAATCCCGAATCAATCGTGAATGAAACCAACGGTTTTACTGCGGCCGTTTTTAAGACGCGCAACGAGTACTCAACTGATTTTATCGAACTCAAAGAAGGCCCGAACACCATCACGGTCGAACTCAAAGATAGTCAGGGCAAAAAGATCACAAAAAAAATCGAAGTGACTCGTCGTCAGCCCGCTTCGCTATAAGCCGTTCATTTTACTGGGCCTCGCGAGCTCTGAGCCCGAGCTCTTCCGCCAGGTCGGTCGCCTTTTGGTTCAGCTGGATTAAGCCTCGCTCCTCGAGAGCCTGGCGACCCGGTCCCAAGATTGGATCTGGTCCCATCACTGTTTGAAAGGGACGGACTTGCAGCCCGCGGTACTGGGCAAGAACGACATCAAGAGTAGTAAACAGCAGATCCGTGCAATTTTTCTGAAGCGTTCCGTAATATTCAGACAGTCGCATTTGATTGGATTGACGAAGCGAGTTGAGGAAGACGGCGGCACCCTCACGCCGAGATAGTGCGAGTTGGTATTGATCGACTTGGCGAAGCTTTTTGCCAGGGACAAAATGCTCAGTGATTCGTGCGGGCAAAGACAAGACGCGCCCTGCGACGGGATAGTTCTTCTGCAATCCTTTGAGAAAACTATAACTGACATTCTCGGGAAACTGAGCTTCCCACGAGACGATCACCTCCTTGAGAACGAGGCGTTTTTCAGTTCCACTTTGATCTTTTCTCTGGGACGACAAGCGAAGCCCCTGTGCAAAGCGAAAGCGCAATTCTGTGTGGGCTGGCTTCACCAAAGGAATGCCGACATCGAAATGCACGCCTAAGTATTGAACCGTCGGCAAATCAGATTTTGACCATCTTGCTTTCCAGTACCGTCCTGCATGATAAAAATTGGCGAACTCGATGGACTCGGCGTTTTCGGCCAAAATCTCGATTGGGCGAACCGACTTGGTATTGACACAAAGGCCGCCGTATTCAACCGACTCGGGACCGATTCTCCAGCCACGATCGAACTGATCCTGTCGTTGCTGTTGGCACTGCGGATCGATGACGGTCGCGGTCGCAAAGGCCGTTGTTGAGGACAATAGTAAAGTCAAAGTGAGGGGGCCCAAAAGATTTGTTTTCATCGCGTCACCTCGTTCATCGTCTGCAAACATTTAAAAAGAATATCCTAAGCCAAAAGCAATTCGAGAATCCCGTGCGGTTTCGCCGCCTGCTTTGTAGGCCGCACTCAATCCATAGGTCGTCGAAAACAAACGGGTGTGAGATTTGATGAGCTCGCCGGAAGTTCGACCCTCACGGTCTTGCCAGCGGTTTTCCGAGCGCCAAGTGGAAGTGAGGGCCTGCGAAAAGACGAGGGTGTTTTCTTTCATCGGCGCTGGTCCCACCGTGCCCGGATCCATCTCGACCACCCACTTGGCGTCGCAGTAGGGGTTTTCTAAGATCAGATCCAGAACGTTGCCGGCCAGCGAGTAGCGGGCCTCGAGTTTGGTCTTTTTTGTGACTCGAACTTCCATTTTTTTGAGCTTTTCTTTGACCTCGTAGAGGGGGCGCATGGCGGGTTCTGATTTGATGTAGTTATCGACGTGAGTTTCAGTTAAGCGCTTCACCATGTAGTCGGCAAAATTTTTGCGCTCGTTGTTTTTGAATACGGTTCGCTGATCATTGCGAAACGCATTGAGACGTTCGTAGTCCGTTCTTTGGTACGAGATGCTTTCGGTGTCGATCGTGCCGAACTTTTCGCGGTACCGCTGACGGAAGTCGCGCGAGATTTCTTCATTAAAAATTTTTTCGCCGAGGCTTTTCTCGCGGACGGAGGGCTCGGCAAATAAGAAGATTTCGTAAAAGCGCTCCTGGCGTTCTTTCTGGACATCTTGAACGTAGCCGTGCGCCATCAGGCCCGTGGTTGCAAAGGCGGGCCCTGCACCGAGAGTCAGCACAACCAGGAGGCCGTTCAAAAAAAAAGAACGCGCAAACATCAACATCAACCGTTTTTCCCTGCAAGCAGTAGGCCTGGGGACGACTTCTTAAGTATTTGAAATTATTAATAAATTAGCGGCGCCGGCACGACTTTTTTTGAGGGCCCGATCACGCGGCGCCTAGGGTGTGAGCAGTGACCCCTTGTATCATAGAAAATCCTCGTCTTTTCAAGGGTTTACGCTAACATCGGAAGTCGAGCTTGTCAGAGCGTTTTTCGTCCTTTAGGTTCTCGTCCCTATGCCTAAAACTCTGACTGAACTTGGGATTTCAATGGTGGAACTGAAGAAGCGATCCGAGATTCATTGGGCCCGTAAGCTGTGGCATATCCTCGGCGTTTCGGTCATGACTTTGGTTTACGCCTATGCTCCTTACAAAGTCTCATTGGCCTTAATCCTGACGGCCTGGTTGGCCTTTGTCCCTGCCGACTTTTTGCGGCATCGCTCATCGGCCCTCAACGACTTTTTGATGCATTTGTTCAAACCCTTGATGCGCGACAGTGAAGCCCACAATTTGGCCGGAACGACTTACCTCCTGACGGGTGTTTTGATCACGATCGGTTTGTTTCCATTTAACGTCGCGATTTTGACCTTGTTGTTTTTGGCCTTTGCCGATCCTTTTGCCAGTTACTTTGGCATTCGTTACGGCAAAGACAAAATTTTTGGTCACAAAAGTGTTCAAGGCACGCTCGCGGCTTTTTTGATTTGCGCTTTATTGACGGCCGTCTTTTTGTACACGCGCGGACTGATGATGGATCGAATTCTAATTGTCACTCTGCTGGGTGGTCTGATCGGCGCTTTGGCCGAACTCATTCCTATCGCAAAGCTCGATGACAATTTGACCCTTCCTTTGATCAGTGCAACATTCTTATGGCTTTTGTTCGCTTTATTTGGAGCCGTATGAGCACAGAGAATTCAAGACCCACAGACAACAACACGGACGAGGGTGAGCCCAAGCGCCGTTTGTCGATGCACATCTATTTGCTTCCCAATCTGGTGACAACCGGCAACGTATTTTTTGGTTTTTACGCGATCATTCACTCCATCAAGGGTGATTTTGTTTTGGCCGCTTACGCGATCGTCGCGGCCGCCGTCTTTGATTTGATGGATGGTCGTCTGGCGCGTCTCACGCGGTCGACTTCAAAGTTTGGCGCTGAGTACGATTCGCTCTGTGACTTGGTGAGCTTTGGGATGGCCCCCGCGATTTTGTTGTTTCAATGGGCTCTTGAGCCTTTTGGCCGCTTGGGTTGGCTTGCTTGCTTTTTTTATTTGGCCTGCGGGGCTCTGCGCCTGGCGCGCTTCAACGTGCAAGCCGGTGTGGTCGAGAAAGCTTATTTTCAAGGTCTGCCGATTCCGATGGCGGCCGGTATCGTGGCCTCTTCGGTTTTGGCCGTTCGAGATCTTGAAGTAAATCCCTCTGGAAACGCCGGCATTTTGGCGATGGCCTTCTTGTTGGCCGTAGTCATGGTTTCGACCTTTCGTTACCGAAGTTTTAAGGATTTGGATTTAAAAGAGCGTCTGCCGTTTCGTTACTTGGTTGCGGGCGTTGTCGTGATCGCCGTGGTCGCGTACCGACCCGAAGTGAATCTCTTTATCCTGTTCATGACTTACGCGGCTCTGGGCGCTATTTTTGGAGTGATGCGCTTGGGAAAAAACCGAATTCGACCCAGTGTTTACCTCCCTGCGCACAATTCGCTTGATCCTGATTTGATCGACGAAGACGAAGAGCACATCGAAGGCTCGAAGAAGAAAACTTGATTTTTTAGGCAAAAAGGGCGCGGCCTTCGGCACCCCTTTTGTGGGGGAGCTGAAATGGCAAACATAAAATTGAAAGTTGGCGTTGTGGGTGCGACCGGCATGGTCGGCCAGTCGTTTATGCAAATGCTCGAGCAGCGCCAGTTTCCTATCGAAGAACTTCGGCCTTTTGCGAGTGAAAACTCCATCGGAAAGTCGATCTCGCTTCAAGGCAAATCTTACCCGATTCAAGTTTTGCAGCCCGGTTGTTTTGAGGGGCTTGATCTGGTTTTTTTCTCGAGCGGTGATGACATTTCAAAGGAATGGGCCCCCTTAGCGGTCAAAGCCGGCGCTTGGGCGGTCGACAACTCGGCGGCCTTTCGCATGGATGAGAACACCTCGCTTGTCGTTCCGGAAGTGAACGGAGATTTGCTGGATAAAGATCGTCAGCCGCAAATCATTGCGAACCCGAATTGTTCGACGATTCAGCTAGTGGTCGCTTTAGATCCCTTACAAAAAAAATTCGGGATCGAGCGCATTCACGTTGCCAGTTATCAAGCCGTGAGCGGTGCCGGTCAGCCGGCGCATGATGAACTGCTGAATCAAGTGACTGGTTATAAATCGGAGCCCAACCCAAAAGCGCAGAACTTTCCGCACCCGATTGTCTTTAACTGCATCCCGCAAATTGGATCTTTTAATGACCAAGGTTTTTCGAGCGAAGAAATGAAAGTGATGAAAGAGACCCGTAAAATTATGCGCGCCAAAGACATGATGGTATCGGCGTTTACGGTGCGGGTCCCGGTGCTCAATGCGCATGCTGAAGTCGCCTGGGTTCGCCTCAAATCAAAGACAAGCCGCGAAGAGATTCTTCAGTTGTGGAAAGACGCCCCGGGCCTGGTTGTTCAAGACGATCCAAAGGCCTCTGTTTATCCCATGCAGCGCACGGCTTCAGGTCAGGACCCCGTTTTTGTGGGCCGCTTGCACCAAGATCTTGATGATCCGCAAACGTGGATGATGTGGATCGTGGCCGACAACATCCGTAAGGGTGCGGCCTTGAACGGGATTCAAATAGCTGAGCGAATTTTTGACATTCGCTAAGGGCCGTGCTGCAATTTTAGGATGCAGCACATTTGTCAGAACATTCTGAAGTCACTATTGAAGCTGGCCCCACGGCTTGCGGTCGTTATTTTTGGTTTTGTGCTGGGGACGGGCTCGTCGGCGTGGGCGCAAACGACGACGCCTGCGACGGGTACAATTCTGACGAGTTTTTCGAATTACTTTTACACGGTTGAACAGCCTGATTCTAAAACTGTCACGATCTATGCGGGTCGAACCAGTCAAGAGTGCGCGTCGGCCGATCCGTCCGCGCCTTGTGATACTTGTTCGAACTTGTCGGCGTTCCCGATCAAGGGTTCGAGCACTAATGTGGCATTGCCGCAAGGTTTGATCTGCAACACACAGCAAATTCATCCGACGCTCAATTTTTCGGTCACGATCCGCTCCGACCAAGCCGCCTCTTATCCGACAAACGGTTGTACATCGCTCGTCAAGGGCTGGGTTGGACAAACGCCTGTTCAGCCCATTTCACAGACGACTTATACGCCCGGAGTGGCCAACCAAGACATCCAAGCTACCTTTACTTGGGGGAGCTTGTGCACACAACTTACGACGGCGGGGGATAACGCCTGCAAAAAATCTTTTGCTCAATCTGTTCTGACGGTGGGCTTTGATAAAGATTGCGGCGGCAACACGGCGCCGATTGAGGCGGGGATTAAATTTCAAATCTCGTTTCGCTATGTTGAACTTTCGGATCCGATGACGTTTGGCTGCACCGATGGCGTGGCCGCTCCTTACGAGGGCTACTGTGATTTCACGGTTTATCCCGGTGACGAGAAGGTTTTTATCTACAATTCGAATGCGATTCAGTTTACGGCTGGTGATCAGGCAACTTCGGCCAGTCCGCAAGCCGCGGATCTCAGTGGAATGAAGTATGCGGCCGTCAGGTTCTTTTACTCGGTCACGGGTGGATTTGCCACGATCACAACGGGTTCGCCGTCAACGGATGTTAAAATTATCGATGGCCGCCTCGATAAAGGCCGCATTACCGGCCTGACCAATGGTTCGACCTACGCGTTCTTGGCCGCCAATGTCGATCAGGCGGGGAATGTCTCTTTGTTTTCAGATCCTGATTACGTCAACAATGATGTCGTGGGCATGAGCGATACTCCGGGACTGGGTGATACCCAGGCCGCAACGCCTGAAAAAGTTTATGGCCTGCTTGATGGCAAAGGTTGCTTTATCGCGACCGCCGCTTACGGCTCCGAAGACGCCGGTGATGTTGAGCTTTTGCGCCAGTTTCGCAATGACTACTTGCTCACTTGGGAAGGTGGCCGCGAGTTTGTTCGGTTTTATTACAAAGTCTCTCCCTCGATCGCCAGCGTGATTGCGGGTGATGAGCGTTTGAAGTTTTTAGTCCGCAGATCTTTAAAGCCCGTCGTTTTTGCTGCTGACGTCGCCTTGCATTTTGGTCTGATGGGCTTGTTCCTCTTGATATTCACGAGCGGTTCGATCTTTGTTTTGGCCCTGCGATGGCTGCGAACTCCGAAGGTGGCCGCATGATCCGCGCGATTGTGATCGCTTTGATGATTGCCTCTGCAGGTTCGGCGGCTGTCGGCGCGAGCGAACCTGAATTTTCGATCGAAGCTCTCGAAAAAAAAATGGATTCGCAGCGAACCATTGCGCAAGAGCCTGATCCGCGACCGTCAACTTACGGTGTCGATCTGGGGCCCAAAGAAGAAGCCGCTAAACGCGGGCAGTACCGTCGGCCCCCGGGGCCTGTTCGAGGGGGCGTGATTAAAGTTCCGCACCCCGGTGCCGCCAAGGGTCTGATGCGAATTAACAAAGATGGATCTTATCAATACCGAACGGCACTTAGGCCAAAATCGCAGGCTGTCAGTGTTCGCGTCGGTGCGATGACACCGCCCATTGTGCGAGGTCAAGCGGCGGGCTTGAGTTACAAATCAATGTACGGTTCCGCCAATCTTTTTGCGCTTCAGGCCGATTATGAGTGGGTGCCTTTTCAGGGTTTTGGCGCTCTCGGCGTGCAACTGGGAACTGGTTTTGCGACAGCAACCGGAAACGGAACGCTGGAGAGTGGTCCTCCGGCCGAAGAGAAATACACCATCTTTATCGTTCCTCTTTCGGCCTTTGCTCTGTATCGCTTCGAGTATGTTCGCCGGCAGTGGATTGTGCCCTACCTGAATGGCGGCGGCACGTATTATGGCTTGGCCGAAAAACGGGATGACGATGCGCCGTTTAAGTTTGCGGGCACCATGGCCGTGGGCGGCGGCGGCGGCGTGCATTTTTCGATTTCAAGATTAGACCCCCAAGGCGCGTTCACTTTGGACCGCGAGTACGGCATTGCAGATATGTGGCTCACCGTCGAAGCGCGCGTCATGCAAAGCCTCAATCAAGATCTCGATTTCTCAAACCAAATGATCTCGGTCGGCGTCACCACCGACTTCTAGTCCAATCACAAAAACAAGGCCGAACAGCCATCTGTGGTCAAGCAGAGCCCGAAACTATTTTATCGCTCTGAGAATCGCGTGAGATATCCGGGCGTTCGCTTGCCTCATTTGTAGAAGCGAATCTTTCTTTGAAAACACACTTTAGGTTCGGCCGGATCGACCGAAAAAGCGGGGGTCATGTTCGTTCGTCTCTGAAGAGACCCTGGCCAGGAGTAGCGAGTGACAAAAACTTCGAGGAGGACGTGTGGTGGAAGTAGACCGAAGGTTCTGCACTTTATTGGAATTGAAAAATGAGGCGGAGCGGGGTCCCCCGCGCTAAAGCGGCTCTCCGAAAATACCTTCGACTTATCAGGGCGCGGCCATTGGGGCTGCGCCTTTTGCTTTTCCTCGCCGCCTTAGCGCGGTTCCAGCTTGCGCTGGCTTTGTTTATCTTCCCGCCCTTCGGGCTCCGCTTGACCCCAGATGGCCGTTCCTGGCGTCCTTGCCCCATAGGGGATCTTCACTTCGATTGTTTTTAGGTTTATCTTTGCTCGCCCTTTGGGCTGCGCTTGACCGCAGATGGCCGTCCTTTGCTTGGTTGCTACGAGGGCTTTGCTTGACGTCTTGGGGATTGGCGGTCAGATTCTGGGGCGATGGCGCGGTATAAGATGGTGGTGGCTTATGATGGAACTGATTTTTGCGGATGGCAAAAGCAGAAGGATCATCAGCATGGGCCCGAGTTGCCCAGTGTGCAGGAGACCATTGAAAAAGCGCTGGAAAAGATTTTTCAGCATCCCGTGAATTTGTCCGCGTCGGGGCGCACCGATGCGGGAGTGCATGCGGCGGCTCAGGTTTGTCATTTTGAAACTGAACGCAAACTGCCTGTTGATCTTTGTTGGGCGATGAAGTCTCTTCTGCCAAACAGTGTTTCTCCCAAAGATGTGTGGTTGGCGCCTGACTCGTTTCACTCGACTTTGTCGGCGACAAAAAAAACCTATCAGTATTGGGTTTGGAATCATGAGCGCACGCCGGCTTTGCTCGCTCGGTACTCTTGGTGGATTCGCAAGCCTCTTGATATCGATCAGCTCAATTTGATGGCGGATCAACTTTTAGGAGAGCAAGATTTTGCCAGCTTTCGAAGCATGGGGACCGATGTGAAGCACACGGTTCGGCAGATTTTGGAAGCTCGTTGGACTTGGCGCCGACAGGGGCTTTTGCAGTTTGAAGTGACCGGAAACGGGTTTATGAAGCAGATGGTCCGCAACATGGTCGGCACTCAGATCGACTTGGTGCTGAAAGGCCAACCTCCTGAAACTATTAAAGAAATTATCTCTTTTCAGGATCGAAAAAAAGCCGGTCCTGCTGCGCCCCCGCAGGGGCTCTTTCTTCGCAAAGTCTATTATCCCAAGTCGCTTGACAGTCAGTGCCGAAAACTCTAAAACGGGCGTTCGCATAATGTTCTGTTAGGGTGCAACTGGAGTTCCTATTATGAAAACTTGGATGGCAAAAACTGAGGAAGCTGAACGTAATTGGTGGGTCGTCGATGCCACCGGACAACGCGTGGGTCGCTTGGCGACGACGGTTGCAACTTTACTTCGTGGAAAACACAAACCCACGTTCACACCTCATGCAGACGCCGGTGATTTCGTTGTGATTATCAATACTGATAAGCTCGAATTGACTGGCGACAAATTGAACACAAAGACCTATTTCCGCCACTCGCGATTTTTCGGATCGTTGAAAGAGAAAACGGCTGCTCAAATGCAGATCGAAGATTCGACTTTCATCATTCATGAAGCCGTTCGTGGAATGTTGCCGACTAACAAGTTGTCTCGCGACCTCATGAAGAAAATGAAATTGTTCAAAGGTGCCGAGCACACGCACGCTGCTCAAAAACCTCAGGCTTACACTCTTAAGACAAAGAAAAAATAAGGTGATTTATGGCAGCTGAAAAAGTGTTCTACGCAACTGGCCGACGCAAAACGAGTTCTGCTCGTGTGTTCATGAAGCCCGGTAAAGGCAACATGGAAATCAACGGACTTAAATCCGATGAGTACCTCAAGCGGATGCAATCAAAAATGGTTGTTTTGCAGCCTTTCGACACGGTGAATATGATCGATAAGTTTGATGCTTATATCACTGTCGCTGGTGGCGGTGAAAATGGACAGACTGGCGCGATCCGCCTCGGTATCGCTCGGGCCTTAACAGCTTATGACCCTTCTTTGCGTCCTGCTTTGAAAAAAGCTGGATTCTTGACTCGCGATCCTCGTGAAGTTGAGCGTAAAAAATACGGTCGCTCAGGCGCTCGTCGTCGGTACCAATACTCAAAACGCTAATCCCAGCCCTCGGGCATGGATTTGTTTCGAAGAACCCGGATCTTTACAGATCTGGGTTTTTTCGTTTTGGGGGTAGGGCTGGGATTAGCTCCATTTATTTTCCCGCCCTTCGGGCTCTGCGCTGGGCTTAGAATTCATGACAACTTTGAGCTTGAGATCTAAGCGGGACTTCGAATAGATTGCGCCTGGAGATCGATTGCTTACGGGATCGGCGTGAGGCCTGTTCCTGTGGGCTTTCAAGGAGAATTTATGGTTCGATTTTTGGTCATTGCTGGACTTTTGCTGTCGGGTTCGATTTCTCAAGCGGCGGATGCCATTTCGAGCTGCCGTCTGATCATAAATGAGTATTCTCATGTTGTTGGCACAATCTCGGTAGCTCGCAATGAAGACACCAACGAGCGCATCTTAGATGGCCGCTTGGCCTTTAGTGGTGTGCTTCTTGAGGACGGTGTTTGCACGAGCCGCCACTGCGTTTTCAAAACGACGGATGTGATTTACACGTTGACTCCTCGCTTTTTGAAAAACAGCGATGTGATCAAAAGCATGAACTTGAAAATGCGCAGCTCAATCATGGTGTCGGATGACTACCTTAGCGCTTGCAAAGCCGAAAAAGAACTTCCCGAAGACATTTACTAATCTTCTGGTCTCGAGCCGCCATTCTTGATTTCGCTCGGCATTTTGATGCAACGTTTTCTGAACCTGCGGGTGAAATTGAGTTTATTTGAATCGGTCGGCGTCTTTGAGGGCTTTGGAAAAAAGACTCAAACGTTTGAAATCACGGTTAAGCAAAAAACGAGCGGCGACGGTCGCTGCTGACGTTTGCAAGGTCCACCAAAGTTGGACGCGCAAAGGCCACGATCTGCCAACGTGCCGGCGGCTGATCACTCGGCGGTTGCGCTGAAAAAAATAAGTCGTGTAAAGAGCCAGCTTGTAAGTTGTTTTTCCAACTTGATGCACGACCTCGCTCTCGGCTTGGTACAAAAGTGGAAGTCCCTTTTCTAAGATTCGGGCCGAGTAATCAACATCATCCCAGTACGTGCCTAAGCGTTCATCCATGACGCCGACTTGTTCGATTACCTCGCGGTGAATCCAAAATGCGGAGCCCGGGATGTAGGGGATTTTAGCTGGGGGGCCTTTTTTGAGTTCGTAAGTCTTGAGGGCCGCTTGCACCAAGGTTTTAAACTCATCACCGTTTTGCAAGTGGTGCAGCTTTCCTCGAGCAGGCGTAAAGCAGGCGCCGATCGAGTCGGTTTTGCCCTGTTTGCGCCTGTGAACCAAGGGTGCGACCTGCGAGGGAGACAACTTCGACG
>JBKCUU010000120.1:0-4864 GCA_046318155.1 Bdellovibrio sp.
GCATTGGTCGGGACAGTCGAAGGTACCCATATCCACCGTTAGTGTCGTGCAACTTAACTTACATTCTTTGGTTCCGGTTTTGATTTTTGCTCTGTTGAACCACGCTATGCAATCCGGCTGAGGATCTGCACCCATCACGACGTTCGAGATCAAAAAGAAAGTGATCAATAGGCACAGGTGAATGTTCATGAGATCTTACTATATAGATAGCGAGCTGAATCGCCAAAGGTTTTCACGGCGACCTGTTGGTAGGCTCAAGATCAAGGGTTTGGTGGTGTTATCTGCGTCTGGCACGTTGCCATGAGCGAACTTCGATTGTTTTTTCACCGCGTGCGATTTAAGTTTCGCTGGGGTAAGCGTGAGTTGATCGTGCCCAAAGATGTTTTGAGAAAGGTGCAATCATCTTTTGGAAAAGTTTATTCAAGTAAAGCTACTCAAAAGAATTCTATCTTTGCCAATGGATGGTTGTCTTGTGCTGACCCTGCCTGCGGCTGTCAGGTCATCTTCGACCCTAAAATAAAAGTGAATAAGCACACAGGCCAAATCCGCACCTTCAATTACTATCACTGCACAAATGGAAAACGCGTTCATCAGACGATGAAGGGTATGAATGTGACCGAGGAAAAGTTGTGGGATCAATTTGGTGAGGTCGTTGGTTCAATTTCAATTACCAATGAATTGGCTCAAGAGCTCGCTGATGCTTTGAATGAGGCCCACGACAAAGCAAAAGAGACCACGAAGAAAACTATGAACACTTATCGTTTGCGCCTCAAGGAACTGGAAAATGAGGAAGATGATTTGTACGGTGATTTGAAAAAGAACCGCATCGACGATCCTCAATTCCAGCGATTAGTGAAAAAGGTCCGCACTGAACGGGCTGAATACACAGATTTGTTGGAACAACTCACGGAGGGACAGAGCGATGCTTTCAGAGAAACCGCACAATCTATTCTCGAACTCGCTATCTATTCGAAAAGATTATGGTTATCTCGTTCACCCATTGAGCGTCGTGATTTCTTAGATCAGCTACTCTCGAACCCAGTTTTGAATGGGTTAAATGTTGAATATACTTTGAAAAAACCGTTCGCAGTGTTGGCCGAAATGGGCCGAGAAAGTAATTGGCGTCCACTATTCGATCAATTTGTAACCGCACATTTTCAGGAGGCCGCCTAGTTAAATACCTGAAAACACTTGGTGAAGTGGTATTGCGGAGAAACATTTTGGGTCAAGGAGAAACAGAGCGGCTGTGTTTCTCCGGTTTCTTTGTATCTTAGCGATTTTCCCTAATCCAATCGAGAAACCAATACGCGCCTTCAGTGGCAACAAAAAATCGCATTGCAACACCGCCATACCGACCGATGCCCTCGTCTTTAAGAAGTCCACGAGCAATTAAGTCCGAGCAACAAAGGCGAATGGCCATCCTCGACATTTTAGGAAAGGTTTCCGTCAAAATAAGCGGTTTGAAGGTATCACGCGGAATTTTGTCATCAACTGGATTTTCTAGTTCCAACTCTGCTACCGCCAATCCCTCGAAAGGTTTACCACAAGGGGGCGCAAGTGCTATTGAAGTTAACACCTCAACATCAGCATCGGATAAAGCTGCTAGAAGGTGGGCTGCTGACTCAGACTCACGCCATTCAAAAGAACATTCAATTTGTCGGCGAACAATACTCGCAAATCTGGCACGTTTTTCTGAGGACCGTGTCTTTGTTACTTGCTCCAAAGAATAATGAACCAAATCAAAAAGTTCCTCACTTGTCGCAATGTCTTTTAGTTTGGGTGCGGTACTGAGCCGCTTCATCTGTTCATCCAATGTGGTGAGAAAGTGTTCTGCTCGACTCATCTTCCATTTTTGACCACCATTGGACAGAAGTACGTCAAGTGGGCCACCGATGTAAGGAATTGCCTGAAGGATTGCTCGTATAACAGTTAAGTCGCCATATTGCGATGAGAGTTTTTCTAGCTTAGTTGGCAGGTGATTGTCTTCCATAAGTCCGATTTCATTCTTCTTCGGACAACACAAGCACGGGGTTCATAGTTTCAGTTTTTCCGTTCGATCTTTCAAAGGTTACAGTTCTTTTACTTAAATCGAAATCTTTGAGCGTGACCTCACCAGTGATGTCTGCACCATAAATAAAAACTTCCTGGTTTGGATTTTGTGTTTCACGGACCGTATAAACTACTCGAACCTTTTTCCCGATATAGCCCTTCAAATCCGACGGTATGATTTTTCGCAAGTTTTCCACCAATGTTAAACTGAGTTTCAGTTTACTATTCAGTCCTGGTCATCGACAACATTTGGTTTATCGTATGGGTACTCAATGTGGAGCGTAAACGGACCGCCACTCGTTTTTTAATCACTGAGCAGTAATCCAGCTGTGTTTTTGACACCAAATCACTCCGAAGGTTTTTGTGACAGCCAAAATGGCCGGCGTGAATGTTGTTTCGACGCCATAAAGCGGGTTTCGCGTTAGTTGGACGCAACAACTGGCACAAAAAGGTGTCACAAAAGTAGCAAGTGGGAGTTCATTTATTGTTAAAAATCGTGAATCAGCTGAGGCCGCTGTACTGACGTTAGTCCAACATAAAGTTTTGCATTTCGGTTTGAGAAAATCGCCTTACAAAGACTCGACAAACGTAGGTCGAGAAAAACTTTATTTTATTCCAAATAGTTGTAGCCGTTGGACGAGTTTCCCTAGGCATTTCGTGTTGTTGCTCAACGCAGAGGTACATCAATGTTAGCCTATTGATGGAGTTCACACTTTTGAGGTGGCTAGGATGGCCAATGGCAAAGTACTTTGGTTCAACGAGTTGAAGGGCTACGGCTTTGTTGAAGATGAATCAGGTGAAAAATATCTCATACGATCCGAAGCTATAAAAGAGAATGGGCGTAAAAATCTCAAGCCTGGAAAATCAGTAAAATTTTCTGTTGAAAAAGAAACTATTGAAATGCCTGCCCAAGAAGTACGACTGGTCAAGTCACTAGAATTTCTATAGGGCGAATATGATTGTAAGAGATGCAACAGCAAATTTCTTTATTGTGTATGGTTCGCTTTTCAGTCGGAAGGTTGTCGAGAGCAATCTCGCTCTAAAGTACAGATTAAAGAAGCCAGTATCGCCTGAGAAGTTCATTGAAGCGGGTAAAGACCTTGTTTCGTTTTTATCATCAGGCACATCCCAAGCAGAAGTAAACAGATTGCATCCCAAGATCCAAAATGTATTGCAGGCCATCTCTGGCTGGAGTGTCGAAAGAGTCGGCAGAACTGGTGACCTCGTCTGTAAAAGTCCGTTTGGTCCCGTTTTAGTGGAAATAAAAAGTCAATCAAGTGACTGCTTGGATGAGGCGGTTGGATCAGGAGTCCCCTTTGCTGAGGACCAACTCCTTAGAGATTTGGCCCAACGTCAAATAAAATGGGGAATTTTAACAAATGGCTGGAGCTGGCGGCTTTATCATGTCGAGCAAGATTGTCGAATGATTGAGTTTTGTGTGAAGGATATGTTGCTCAATCCTCAACAGCCTGAAGAGCTGTCACTGTTTTATGATTTGCTGTCATCTGAGACGATGCTCAACGAGACTCTAGAGACGAGCGTAATCCATAGGGGTATTTCAAGCAATAAACTAGCTAAGAATCTGGGGGGCGCACTTTCCTCGCTACTTGAGGCGAAATGGCAAAAGGACGTGGCGGTACGCTTTCTACTGAGATTGTGTGCAGCTCGATTTCTTGAAGATTGCGGAATTATAGACTGTCTAAACCCAGAGTACCAAAAATGTCGCTTAGATCGGCTCGCAAACTACCCAGCAGATACTGATAAGTTGATTAAGTTTTTCGGTAGCTGTTGGGCCGACATCGACGCTATGTTTATGGACAATCTTTCACGGGCAACTAAGCCATGGGATAGGTTCTTTGATCCAACTGAGGCCAGGCATTTGAAGGAACAGAGTTCTCGCATCCGGTTACATAAAATAATAGCGGACTGCTTTTTTCAAGCTGACGGCAAGCCACTAGATTGTTCTGATTTGGACATTGAGTTTTTCGGAAACTTTTATCAAATAGTTGAAAATCCACAGTCAAAAAACGCTGCGGGACGATACTTTACTTCGTTCAAACTTGCGACAGAGCTATCACATTATCTTTCCGCACGTTTTCAAAATCGAGAAGTTCTGCGCGAAAAGGAATATATTCTTGATCCCGCCTGCGGGTCTGCGCAACTGCTAAGACTATTGATCCCATTCGCGATGGATTTTGTATCGTACAGTTCATCTGCGCCCACCAAACTTCAGCACTGGCGGCGATTTGCAAAGCATTTGGCTGGTTTTGACATAGACGAAAATTGCATTTGGATTGCGAGAATCAGTTTGTGGCTCGCGACTGCTGCTCGCCGCGAGAAATTTGTAAGTCCATTTCTTAAAAAAATTGACGTAATTGAGGCGGTAATCGGTTCATCCAGAAACTCATACAGCGAAAAACTTGGGTTTGCAGAAGACGAAAAGGTTGTCGCGATAATTTCAAACCCTCCTTGGGAAGAGCTGCGGATGCAATTCCCAACTTATTTTAAGGAAAAGACTGGGCTTTCTCGCCCTAAGCAGAGCGACAGAAGAGCGTGGAACCATTATCAAAAAGTTAGAGAAAAACTCCAGCCAGAGTTTGATAAGTTAGTAGCGGCGCAAACGGAGAGAAATTTGAGCATTCGGCAGACTTTTGGAATAGAGGATATTCCAAATACAAGTGAGGTATTCTTTCGGATTTGTCGTGGACTTTTACTGGGAACATCTGAAGCAGATCGGACGCGAAACAATTTACCATACTCAATAATAATGCCCGATCAGTTTTTCGTCGGTGCGAGGATGCAGTTGCGTGAGGAC
>JBKCUU010000121.1:0-15724 GCA_046318155.1 Bdellovibrio sp.
CATCAGGGCCCATCCGAGAAAGAGGATCTAGTGAAGAGCAGTCGGAGCGATGAGGTAGAATTCGGGGATTTGGATTTCGAAGCTTTCGCCGATGTCGGAGACCATTTGGTAGGTGCCGCGCATTTGGCCTGAGGAGGTGACCAATGGGCAGGCGCTTTCGTATTCGAAATGTTGGCCCGGTTGAATCTTGGGCTGAAGACCAACGACGCCGGCGCCGCGGACTTCTTCGACCCGCCCCAAAGAATCGGTGATGATCCAGTGGCGCGACATCAGTTGAGCTGCCGAAGAACCCTTGTTCATGATGTGAATCTTGTAGGCAAAAAAGAATTGGTTCTGATCGGGGCGGCTTTCGCGCTCAACATAGGTGACCGAAACTTTGACTTCAAAATGGGGATTGATCTGCTTCTGCATCGACATCGAGACGAATCTAAAGTTTTGCCTCTTGGGCGTCAAGTCGGGCGATCAAAAGACGGCAATTCTGGCCAATTCAAAGACCAAAGGGTAGTGGTCGGATGGGAGCAGCATTTTGGCGTCTAGCGTCGTAGGGGGGTCGAAGGCTTGGCCCAGGTGGTCTTTGTAGCGGTAGACCCGCACGGACTCCTTCACCAAATGATTTTGGAGCAAAGGCGATAGAAAGCAGTAGTCAATTTGGCGTCCGTCCACGCGTTGCGCGCGCGAGACTTGATAATAAGTGGCGCGTTGATCCAGCGGGAGGTTCGCGAGCTCGCAGACATCTTCGAGTTTTGTTTTCTCATAGATCTGTTTGAACTCAGCTTCGGTGTTATTTTTTGAGGCCAAGCCATTCAGGTCACCCGCGACCATGATGGGGACTTTGTTTTCAAACTTTTGCTCAAGCTCTTGGTACACTTCGATCAAAGCGGTGCACTCGGCCTGACGGCGTTCAAATCCACCGGGATCTTTAAACTCGGGATCCAAACGCGATTTTAAATGTGCCAGCACAATCACCATAAAGGGATGACTGCGATCTCTTAAAAACAAATGCAGCTCGGCCGCATCCCGCGAAAATTTATGGCTGACGATGGGTTTGCCACCTAGAGTGGTCATTCCGGCTTGCAAAGAGTCACGTTCGTGCGGGTACAAATAATTGAGGCTGCGATTTTTATTGGTGGTCAGATCAAAATAAACGCCGAGGTCTTTGCGAACCAAAAAGCCCACATCGATATGGCGATTCGAGTTGCCCTCGACGAGCGCCGCCGAATACTGGTCGTTCAAAAACAACTGACTAAAGTTTCGCAAGCTCTCGAGCCCGCCGACTTCACACAGTAAAATCAGATCGGGTTTGGTTTCGCGAACGACTTGCGCCAAGGCCTTGGCTTTTTGTAGTGGCTTATTGCTGTAAACGGAGGTTGAGAGCTTTTGCCACTGGATTTCATCCAGCTTTAAATGCTCGGCCCCCAGCTGCTGATCCGACAGCAGAAACAAGTTCTCGGCATTTAACAAAAGAACCCGCAGGTTCATAGTTAGAGGAGTCACACTCCTCAGTGTAGAAAAACGGGGCCGCAGAGTCGAGAGCCGAAGACCCGTGTACGCAGCGAGTTGATCGCTTTTTCAACGGGACTGATCAAAAATCTGAACGTGTCCATCCCGAAGCCTGTTTCGATGCGCACGAAGCCCTTCAGCATCGGAGACACCGTGATTCTGATGAGCACCTTGTTGTCGAGCGAGTTGGTGTACGTCAGCAAGTCGCCCAAAGGTGAGGGGGGCCACGTCAGTCCTGAGCTGATTCCGGTCTGAAACTGACTGGGCATCACCGCCGTGTAAGCGGGAACCATCGGGGGATAAAAACTAATGCCTTTGCGAGCCATTTCACCAGGACGTTGATTCGAGAGGTACATCCCGGCTTTGCCTAAAACTCCCGCAACAAAGACGGCTTGTATTGTGGTGCTTTGAAAACGCTCAATATCCCGAAAGACTTGAATGGCAATGGCTCGAGTATCGCGGTTGTAGCCAATTGAAATTCCGATATCAAACAAGCCACCGCGGCCACGGTTCTCGGTGCCAGCCAAAAGCTCCACACCGGCCGAAGCCATGATTCCGAATTCATTTGAATGGGCAAAAAGCAAAGCTTGAAACCAGAGCTTGCGGTCGAGGGCCGTTAAAAATCCTTGGATCATGTTTTCAGAGCGGCTCTTCAGCGTGAGGCGCGCCAGTTCTTCGGCTTCCAGGGCTCGTTGTTCGAGAGTGCGATCGCGCGCGGCGAGCGCATCCTTCTGGCCGGTCGTATCAAGCTCAAGAATGCTTTTCATCGCGCGGTCATCGCGCCAAGATCTGAGGCCAAATTTAATTTTTTCTTTAACCAAACTTCCAATCCCAAAGCCGTATTTCATCACTTGGAGTGCGCGGGCCACCTGGCTGAGAAAAACAGCTCGGTTATGAATAAAGACATCACGTTCTTGGGCGCTCAGCTGTTCAAAGTGGGCGCGTTCGACCGAGCCGGCAGAGGGGTCCTGTAATTTATAGACACGAAGTCCGACTTTGATTTCAAGTTCTTGATTTTCGTGCGTGGTGGTCGCTGCCGGCGCGTCCATTTCCACATCAGGATCGTGGGCAAAGGCCGGCGCAGCCATGAGCATCATAGCAAAGACCTGCAAAAGGCGAGAGGTGAGTAAACGGACCATCGATCTCTCCAAAGTAACGGACGGAGTCTTCTCCAGCTAGGGCACACGGTACAAATTCAGTACCGCGGTGAGGTTCCTCTAGATTGACTGGGGGCCCGATGGGGCTGCCCAGGATTTCGACACAGAGCCCTTTCTTGACCCCTTTAGAGGCGGTGCCTAAGCTCTTTCAGACAAAGCTGCCCGGGGAGGCCAAATTGAGTCGCAAACGAGTTTCAATGTCTGATGTGATGCAAATTCCTTCGTCTTTTTTAAAAACCAATCAGGCACCCACAAAGCTGAACAAAAAAGTGGGTCAGCTTGTCGTGTTTGGTCTCGAAGACAAAAATGCCTTGTCGCAGCTTTTAGTCACAGCGGCCCCCGCGTGGAAACGCAGCCACGAAAACTTTTTGAACCGCGACAACTTTGCTCTTGAAACCGAGCACGGACCTTTGTGGATTTTGTACCGGCGTCGCCCGCAAGGACCCTTTTCGCACTCGGGTGCCCTCGAAGAGCCTGATTATGCTTGGTACCGGGATCAAGCCGGCTGGGCCCTCGCTCAAATGAAAGCCTCGGGACTTGCGCACGTGTTGATTGATTTTCGTGGGACGGACGAGTCCTCTGAACGCGGATTTTTAGTTGGCCTCGAGCTCGCCGCTTACAATTATAAAAGTTTGATTCTCAAAAAAGAGTTTGATGGTCTTCCGACATTCTCGATCAAAAAAATGCAAGGCACCTGGAACAAGTCGGTCCTTGAGCAAGCAGCCGTTGAAGGACAAGCTCTCAACATGGCCCGCCACTTGGTGAATGTGCCGCCTAATTTTGCCAATCCCACCAGCATCGCGCATTTTATTCGTTCCAAGTTTCCGAAATCAGCCGAGATGAAAATCGAAATCTGGGATGTGAAACGCCTCGAAAAAGAGGGCATGGGGTTGCACGTAGGTGTGGGCCAAGGTTCCTCGAATCCGCCCTGCATGATCCGGTTTCGTTACCGGCCCAAAGGCAAATCGCAACGGCCCATCGCCTTTGTTGGTAAAGGTGTGACTTTTGATACAGGCGGGCTTGATATAAAACCCTCGAGTGCGATGCGCTTAATGAAAAAAGACATGGGCGGAGCTGCGGGGGTCGTGGGCCTCGCGCTTTATGCCGCGCTCTCAAAAATCAAAGTACCCATGGATTTTTATTTGGCCTTGGCCGAAAACAGCGTCGATGCGGCGAGTATGCGCCCCAGTGATGTTTTGCAGGCACGAAACGGCCAGTTGGTCGAAATCCACAACACCGATGCCGAGGGGCGCTTGGTGTTGGCTGACGTTTTGGATGTCGCCGTCACCGAAAAAGGCAAAAACGAACCGCAATTGGTAATCGATCTTGCGACTTTGACCGGCGCGATCAAAACGGCTCTCGGCACTGAAATTGGCGGTCTGTTTAGCAATCATGATGAGCTTGCGCGTGAGCTTGAATCCGCCGGGACTCGAACGGGAGATCTCAGCTGGCGGATGCCCCTGTACTCTCGTTACACGTCGTCGTTCTCAACCGCCTTTGGCGATATGGTCAATGCGGTCGATGGGTGGGGCGGACCGATTACGGCGGCGCTCTTTCTCGAAAAATTTGTGCGCAACAAACCTTGGGCTCACTTTGATATCTATGCTTGGACCGACAAACCCTCAGGGGCGATGAGTTCCAGCGGCGGCAATGCTCAAAGCGTACAAAGTTTGATTGAGTTTTTAAAATCCAAACAAGCTTAATTTGAAGCTTCAGCCAGCACCGCTTGGTCTTAAAAATCTTAGAATCCGAACAGGCCGTCTTTTTTAATAAGGGCGGCGACGCTGGCGGGGACAAGCGACTCCCAGGTTTTATCTTTTTTGAGAATGTCTTGCCTGACTTGTTCCGAGTGAATGTACTCGTCGGCTTCGGCGCAGCCGGCAAGATCGACGATCCACTTTTGATTGCGAAAGTATTGGTAGATCGGGAGCAGCGCGGGCTCTGGAAAAAAGCTTTGCGCCGTCGTGCACAGATCTTTGCTCTTGTGTGGATAGACAAACAAATGCGTGTGCGGATCTAAAAATTTACCCATCCCTTCAAGCAAGCCGCCTTCCAGATCTTTGTAGTGAGCGGGATCGAAGAGTCGATCCAAGTGGTTGGCCGGCATGATCAGCGCGAGCGGCGCGCCCGTCGAGTCTCGTAAAAATTGCTTCAAGCGATAGAACAAAAAGAAATTGCTGACCAAAACGTGATGGCCGGTCGAGGCCAAGGTGCGAACGCGGTCCAAAAAGTCTTTCTCATCCACATTGCCATCAGCTTTGAGGCTGCGCATGGTGAGCTCAAAAAGAGCAAGCGGTTTTTCTTTGACCGCGGGAAACTCGTTCTGAAATTGCGCTTTGGCTTTCTCGAGGAGTTCAACATGCGTGCGAGTGACGGGGCGAAAGTTGCCCCGCTCAATCACCAGCGGTTTTTGAAACAGAGTATCGCCCAAGCTCAAGATCGATTCATCAGGACCAAACAAGATCGCATCGGCAAGTCCGCGTTTGACGAGCTCTAAGTTCAGCAGGTGATTGTTCATGTGCCCCAGGTCAGGCCCTGTACAGCGAATCATGTCGATGGTCATTTGACCTTCGCGGATATTGTCGATGAGTGCGGGGACCAAAGTTTCGATTTTGTCAGAAGCGTAAAAGGCCGCCCAGGTCAGGTTGACGCCTAAAACGCCCAAAGTTTCTTGCTGCTGCAAGCGGTATTTGTCGAGCATGCGGACGTGCAAGACAATATCGTTATGCGGTCCTAAAGGTTTTTTTTGAAAACGAATTCCCATCCAGCCATGGCAGGTGCGGCGTTTTTTATCGCCGGTGGCGACGGTGTTGGCAAAAGCAAAAAAACTGGTCTGTGGGCCGCGCGTTTGATCGAGCCGGCGGTGCAAGAGGTGAAACTCTTTATCCAGCATCTTTCCAAGCCGGGATTCGCAAACGTAACGTCCACTTTCTTCGCGGCCGTAGATCTCGTCTGAGTACACCATGTCGTAAGCCGAAATAGTTTTAGCAATTGTTTGCGAAGCGTGGCCGGCTTGAAAGAAAAACCTCGCCACCTCTTGGCCCGCGCCGATCTCGGCAAAGGCGCCATAGATCTGGGGGTTTTTGTTAATTTCAAGCGCCTTGGCCAGTGTCGATTGCTGCAGTTTAGACATCTCGTGCTCCGGGAACTCGGTTCTCAGTTTTGACCCATCCTGTGATCGCGAGGCTCATGGCTTTTTCGACCGGGATATTAATTTCGGTGATCTGAGATTTTTCGACGAGCAGAGTGTAGCCCCCAAGACCGTAGCTGAAAGGAACGTAAACAGTGACTCGGTCTTGGGCAAGCTGACCGAGCGGCAAATCAACAAAGGTTTCACGCGTGACGATGCCAAGCATGCGAATGCCCGTTGTCCCGATTGTGACCAAAACCACTTTTCCCATTTCTTTGGGATTTTTTTGCGAGAATAAATTCATCAGGTCGCGAAGCGGCGAGTACACCGCTTTTAAAAAGGGGACGCGCGTGAGTCTTTCTTCGAAGCTCATCAAAATGCGGCCGGTGAGGTAGTTGTTCAGCAAAAGACCGAACATATAAATCAAGACCAAGGTGAGCAAAAGGCCCAAGCCCGGGATGTAGGTGGGCAAAAGAATTCGTAAAAAAGACCCCAGCAAATTTTCGAGAATGATGATCGCCGAGTACAGGATGTAAACGGTGAGTGTAATCGGGAGAAGGGTAATGAGACCGCGGAAGAACACCTTATTTATAGACGCCATGGGCCTCATCTTAGTCGAGTGTCTCATTTTGTGTCACGCGGATCCTGCGGGTCTCAGCCTGACACGATCGGCATGGGTCGGTCTGAGAATCCGGCGATCTTGAGACTAAGATTTGCCTAAAGGCCCTTAACTCGACTGGACTTTCATCCGAAAGGAATCAAAGAACGCAGTTCTGTTGGTTCAACGCGGCCCCGCTGGGGCCTTTGTTAACTAAGCCCGCTGGGGCTGGGAGCACTCGTGGTCAAACACGTTATCGCAATTCTAGGGATCTTCGTGGCCTCAGCCGCCGCCGCCCAAGACTATGTTCCCGGCGAAGTTCTCGTCAAAATGAAGGGCCGTGCCTCCGGCTCAAAGTCGGCTGCCTTCATGGGCAAAGTCTCCTCGAAGCTCGCACTGAAGACGACCTATGGCCGTCTGAACATCCATCACATGAGTCTTAAATCGGGCCAAGATCTGCAAAAAGTGTTGGCCGAGTTGCGCGAAAATCCTGATGTCGAGTTTGCGGAGCCCAATTTTGTTTTACGTAAAGTGCAAGAGGCACCTGGTCCCGGCAACCGCGTTTATTCCGTTGAAGAAGCAGGCCAAGTGGCCGCTCAATCGGCACCCGGTGAATCCTACCACCAATCTTACGCCGATACCAAAGTGACCGAGACTTGGGCGCAGCTGAACGCGGGAAGTGACGATGTCATTGTGGCGGTTATTGATACCGGCGTTGATTACGCGCACGAGGTTTTTACAGAAACCAATTCGATCTGGAGAAATCCAGGCGAAATCGCCGGCAACGGGGTCGATGACGACGGCAACGGTTTTATTGATGACATCCGTGGGTGGAACTTTCAGGGGCGCAACAATAATCCCATGGATGATGATGACCACGGCACCCACGTGGCTGGGATCGTTGTGGGAGTGGGACAAGACATCATCCTCGGGCCTCGTGAGAATTCAAAAATCAAAATCATGCCTTTGAAATTCTTAGGTGCTGATGGGTCGGGTTCAACTTCAGATGCGATCTCGGCGATCTACTATGCCGCCAATAATCAGGCGCAAGTGATAAACAACTCCTGGGGCGGCGGAAGCTATAGCCAATCGCTTCACGATGCTCTTGCCTACGCTTACAGCCAAGGTGTGGTGCTGGTCGCGGCGGCTGGCAACTCCAAATCAAATAATGATTCAAGCCCCCTTTACCCTGCTAACTATCCCGTGCCCAGTCAAATCTCGGTTGCGGCAACCAATGATTGGGATGTGCTGGCTTCATTTTCTAACTACGGTGCAAGTACGGTTCACATGGCAGCTCCCGGTGTGGGCATTTACTCGACCGTTCCTGGAAACTACTTTCGTTATATGAGCGGAACTTCGATGGCGGCACCCTTCGTCGCCGGGCTTGCGGCCTTGGCGATTCGAGAGGCACCGCATTTGAGTGGTTATCAAATTCGCAATCTCGTGATTAACGCTTCATCGCCCATCGCCGCGCTCGCGCCGCGAACCGCCTCGGGATCGCGCGCCAATAGTTTGAGCACTGTCGTCAGCGCCAAAGGCCAAGGTGCGGTCAGTGCCGAGCAGCCTGGTTATGTCGCCTCGGCTCCGGCTGGTTACCGCGCGCCCGGTTCGGTTGAAGCAGCAGGTGGCTGCGGCTTGGTCTCAACCGCCGTCATGAGGCAGTCGTTCGGCAAGGGCGGCGGAACAAAAGGGGGGGGCTCCTCAGGATCGCCTCTGGGGTTGATTGTGGCGCTCACGCTTTTGCCTGTGCTGGCTTGGCAAGTGATTCGAATGCACGCTTTGGCGAATCCAAAAAATCGTCGCCGCTTTGAGCGCTTCGTGATGAATTCAGAAGTTAAAGTTCGCGTTGGTGATCGCGAGTTGGTCGGACAAATGAACACGATCTCGATGGGTGGGGTGTCGTTTAAAGCCGATGCCTTGCTTGAGCAAGGCGGCGTGGTCACCTTGCAGATCGCCAGTCCCGACGGACAACAGCAGGTGCAGGTCGAAGGCCGCATCGTCTGGAGTGAGCAGAACCAAGCTTACGGTGTGCAATTCGGCGAGAACAAGGCCTCGGCCTTGGACAGCATCAAAGATTGGACGAAGGGTCTTGCCAAGGCCTCTTAGATTGAGGCTCGAGTGCGGGCCCATGGGAAGTCAGCTCAAGAAAAATAAAAACCCCTCTCGGCTCGAGAGGGGTTCTTGTTTGTCCCGACGTTGGAAGGTTGAGGAAATTACAAATTGAAAGGCGCTGAAACGCTGATGATCAACCCGTTATTATCGCGCGGATCTGTCGAGCTGAGATTCGTTGTCGTTGAACCTGATTTTGATTCTTTGGCTTTCGACATAAAGTACTCAAGATTGACGGAGATCATGGGTAAAAACGTAAAGCCAACGCCAACCTTGATCGGAGACTCGAGCGTGAGCTCAATGCTATTACCTGAATCGGGTTTGGTCGTGTATTTTCTTTGCACACCATAACCAGCCCAAATGCGGGCCAAAACTGGCAGGTCAAGGCCCACATCCAAGTAAAGGTTCGAGGAATCCAGCTTTGAACTGCTTCCTTGTTCAGGCTTTGCATCGCCTCCCGTGATCATGCTGTAATCAACTGCAAACCAAGCCATGACCGGAAGCTTGTACCCCAGACGAAGGCCCACTGTCGGTCCCGTTAACTTGCTCGTCGTCGTTCCAATTTTTGATTCCGACGACTCGTACCCCAAGTAAGGTTCAACTAAGAAGCCCGCACTCGCCTGTGTTGCAAATCCAAGAGTCAGGGCAAAACTCACGCCCGTTAAGAAATTTTTAATCACAAAAGCCTCCATTAATTAATGTCTCTAATGTCTCAAGAGTGATCCCATTTTTTCAGCCTGTAAAGCCCCGAAACAGATCTCTCGACCTCGGTGGGTCCAGATGATCTCGAGGCCAGAAACTCGGTCCAACGGGTGGTGGCTCCGGGCAGATTGGATTCAAAAAATGGGGGGAGCGGGCTTTGCAAAACTTGAGTGGTTCCTCGTGGCGCCCAGATCAAGGCGGCGGCGTGCAGTCCCAAGCGCAGATCCGCGACGTGCTTGGCCAGATTTTGATTGTACTTAGGGTCTCCGTACCTGGAGTCTCCGACAAGTTCACACTTTGCAATTGCGGCGTGCTTTCGGATCTGGTGCTGACGACCCGTTTCAAGAATCATCGCCGAAAAAATCAAATGACGAGACTCCAACAGCGGACACATTTTTGTCCAGCAAGGAACGCGGTCTTTCGAGAGGCCTTGAGGGTTTTTGCGCCCCTCAGATTTGTCGGTGAGGGCCCAATCCCAAACGCGGGCTTCGGGTGTAAAATCTTGAGGCCGGCGGTGCAAGCCGACGTAAATTTTTTGCGTCGATTCGCTTTGCCAAAGCTTTTGGTAGGCTTTGACCTTGTCGCTCGAGCGGATGGTGATCACGAGGCCGCTGGTCTCGGCATCCAAGCGGTTCAAAAAGTGGGCGGGTCTTGAGTGCTGGGCCTGAATCATTTCGAGCAAAGAGGGCGCCTCATTGTGGGTGCTCATACCAGTTGGCTTGTCCCAGACATCAAAATCCGGAGCGGCGAGGAGCGGGTTCATCAAAGCAGCGTACCTGCCATGATCAGGCTGGCCACGGTAAAGTAAATGATCAGACCGGTGACATCGACCAGGGTTGCGACAAAAGGCGCCGAGGCGGTGGCGGGATCGAGTTTACATTTGCGCAAAATAAAGGGCAGCATCGAGCCTGAAATCGTGCCCCAGAGAACGCAGCCAATGACGCTCACCCCCACGGTCATCGCGACGACCGCGTAGTGCTCGCCGTAAAGGGAATTGCGAGTTGGCCAAAAGTAAATCCGCGCCATCCCGACAAGTCCCAAAATCAACCCGAGTGAACCGCCGGCGGCGAGCTCGCGGATCAGCACCCGCCACCAGTCGCGCAGGCGCAATTCACCAAGAGCCATCGCGCGGATAATCAGCGTCGACGCCTGAGAGCCTGAATTACCACCACTCGAAATAATCAAAGGAATGAACAAAGCCAAGATCACGGCTTTTTCGATTTCGTGATGAAAGTAACCCATGGCGGTTGCCGTGAACATTTCACCGACAAACAGGATAATCAGCCAGCCGGCACGTTTACGAACCAGCTCAAAAAAACCAATCTTCATGTAAGGGGCGTCCAAAGTTTCGACGGCGCCTAATTTGTGAATATCCTCCGTGGCTTCTTCTTCAAGAACGTGGGCGATATCGTCAAAGGTCACGATCCCTTTGATGTGGTCCCATTCATCAACAACGGGGACGGCCATAAATTCATTCTGCGAAAAGATCTTGGCGACTTCTTCTTGATCCAGACCGACCGGAATTTTAATCAAATCCGTTTTCATCACGTCACGGATTTTTTTATGAGCCTGAGACGAGAACAGTTCGCGAAAGGACACAACCCCCAGCAGAGTTTGATCGGCATCGATGACGTAGGCGTAATAAATGGTTTCGACCTGCGTTTTGGCTTGAATCCGTAAGTAGCTGATCGCCTCATCCACGCTCATGTCGGGCCGAAGGCGAATGAAGCGTGAACTCATCAAGCCACCGGCGTTGTCTTCAGAATAAGCTAAGAGGGCGGTGACTTCCCGGCGGGTTTGCGTATCCAAGCAGTCCAAGATCTCATCGCGGTGTTCGAGCCCCATCTCTTGAATCAAATCGGCGACGTCATCGGGCGCGAGCAAGCGAACCCAGGCCCGCTTTTCTTTGGGCTGGGCCTCTAAGATCAATTCGGATTGGGCATGGGCCTTGAGGCTTAAAAACAATTCGACGGCTTCGGGGCGAGCCAAGCTTGCAAACGCGGATTTGCGCTCGCCGATCGACATCGCGCTCCAGGTCTCGAGCATCACATCAAAAGGATCGGCCTCGCTGGAGGAAGAGGACGGCAGTTCGTGGCCCTCGTCTGGCCGCAAGTTTTCGATTTCAGGCGTCGGGAGATCCTTCGGATCTTGATCAGAACTCGTCACTCGCCTAACATGCCCGAGCTTGGGGCAAAGGACAAGTTGGCCTTTTCGAATTCCTCCAAAACTTCACGGGTGGGGCCGAGCCGGTGAACCTGCCCGTTTTGTAGCCAGAGGATGCGGTCGCAGGAACGCAATGTCGACAGGCGGTGGGCAATGATGATTTGCGTTCGCCCGGCAAAAAAGTCCTCGGTGGCTCGAACCAGAATTTCTTCACTTTTGGGATCAATCGCGCTGGTGGCCTCGTCCATCACGACGACGGGGCTATTCTGGAGCAGGCAGCGGGCCAGACAGATCAGCTGTTTTTCACCGACCGAAAGATTGCGGCCTTTTTCATCGATGATCTTATTCAATCCCGCTTCGTCCGACCACTCTTCAAGGCCCACGCGTTTGAGAACGCCGGCCAATTCTTGATCGGTGTGCTCAAACTCGACATCCAAGTTGTCGCGCAAGGTTCCGCGGAACAAGGCCGGGTCCTGCGCAATAAAGGCGACCGAGCGCCGATACGCTTTCAGGTCCAATACCGATGCAGATGAAGAGTCTGAGTGACGAGGCGACAAGCCGCTGATGCTGATCCGGCCTTGGTCAATGGGGTAAAGATGAAACAAGGCTTGAATCAAGCTGGATTTACCTGAACCTGTTCGTCCGACAATGCCAAAACGTTCGCCGGGTTTAATCTCAAAGCTCAAATTTTTGAGCACCCACGGCAAGTTTTCATTGTAGCGGAAGCTGACGTTGTCAAAGCGCACGGCGGCCGCTTTAAGACCCGTGAGTGGATTGGATTTGCGCTCTAGCAGATCGCGGGGCGCATCTGTTGCGTGCTCGGTTTTAAAAAGAACTTTCAGCGGAAGGCGCGAGCCCGGCTCCAAGGGCGCTCGCAAGTATTGATTCATCCGCTCGACGCCCACCATCGCTTCTTCAAATTGCGCGAGCCATTCAAAAAACATTTGGACGGTGTTGCCCGAGAGGGTAATAAAACCAAACGCAACACCCACGGCACCGACGCTTAAAGAGCCATTTTGCACGCCCCACAGAGCTAGAAACGCAGACCCAATCAACATCAAAGCGGTGAGGATATTCATCTGCAAAGCAAAGTTCACGATGGCTTTTGTCGTTCGCAATTTTTGCAATAAATAATAGTTGTCCAGACCTTCAAAGCGTTTTGAAAAACTGTCTTGCTTGATAAAGCTGCGAATCGTCGAAGCCCCTTGTGCGGTTTCAGAAAAATGTGCGACCGAGGGCGAGCGGCTGGCCGAAAGTTCGCGCCGGCAATCGCGCAAGGTTGTTTGATTGCGCTTGTAAACCTGGTACTGAAAAAATCCTAAGACCACGATCAAAGGGAGGAAGAAAGGGCCGGCAACGGCGGTGAGCACCAGCATCCAAAACAGATCAAAAATGATGGATAAAAATTCGGCCAAGGGTCCACCAAAAAGGCGAAAGACATTGCCGTAGTCGCTCGAAAAGCGAGTGACGACACGGCCAACGGGCGTTTGGTCAAAAAACGACATCGGAAAACGCGACGTTCGTAATGTGGTTTCATCATACAGTGTGCTCACGGCATGGGCCGATACACCCGAAAATCCGACGCGAAAAATCCAGGTGAGAAAAAAACCCGAGACAACCATGGCTGAGAGCAACTGGATAAAGTCATCATTACCATAACTTTGGAGCCAGCCTGGAAGAGTCCGGCAGCCGGGGCCTTGGCAAAGCGAATCCACCCACCAGCCGATGATATTGGCGTTTGCTAGAAGCAGAGCGCGGCCGACAAAGCCCAGGATCAAGAACAGCAAAAGCCAAAGCCGGTAGGGCGCGTAGGCAAACTTCAAGGCTTGAAAAACGGCCGGATCAAACTTTCCTTGAAAGCGGCTTTCGGACTGGATCAATTTGTCGTTCTGACTTTGGATCTGATTTTGGGGGGAACTTTTGTTCGAGGATTTGCTCATCCGTCCTTCCCTTCGATCAAATCTAAGGAAGCGTTCGCGGCCTCATCCCCGGAGGCAACCAGGGGTAAGGGCTGAATCGAAGCGGTTTCATGTCGCTCTAAGCTGGCCGTGTAGTCACGAAACTCGGGGCTATTTTTCAAGAGTTCCGCAAAGGTGCCCTCTGCTTTGAGCCGCCCCTGATCCAAAAACAGAATGCGGTCCACCTGACGCAAAACACTCAAGCGATGAGTGACCAGCAACCGCGAGCGGTTTTTCCAAGGACCTGAGAGCAAATTGTGAATCAATTTTTTCTCGGTGTCGACATCGACGGCGCTTAAGCAGTCATCCAAGAGGACGATGGGGGATTGATAAAAATCCACGCGGGCCAAGCTGACCCGCTGCTTTTGCCCGCCTGACAAGTTGACCCCGCGTTCGCCGATATCGGTGTCAAGACCGTTTTCGACCCGCTCTTTTTCGATGTCAAACTGGGCTCGGCTGAGGCTGGCTAAAATAAGGGGATCATTTTCTTTGTCGGAGTTGTACTGAAAGGCCACGTTTTCACGTAAGGTCGCCGACATGATAAAGCCTTCTTGCGGTACAAAGGTAAAAAACTGGCGCAGCTGATCGAGAGGCAGCTTGCGGGCATCATTTTCGCCGATCCAAAATTCTTTAAACGTCGCGCCCGTTTCGCCCATGAGCGAAAAGAGCAGCAAACTCTTGCCGCTGCCGACTTCGCCGACGATGGCTAAGAATTCTCCGACTTTGACTTCAAAATTAAGATCTTCAAGCAGCGAGTGTCCGTCAATCTCAAGACTGAGGCCGCGTACTTTTAAAGCGGGGTCGGGAGTCTCTAGACTGATGAGTTTTTGGAATTCGCGCGCCCTGGGCAGCGGTTCACGGTTGCGCAGCAAGAGGAGCTCGGAGACTCGTTTAATCGATGTCCAGGCATCAAATACAAACGTAAAAAACCAGGGCATCTGCCGAAAGGGGCGGGTCATAAAAATGGCAACAATCCACAAAAGTGCCAGCAAGGTTCCTGACGTGATCGTTTCTTTTTGGATGTTGATCAAGACCGAGATCAGCACGACGTTCAAAACAAACGTGATGCTCGAAGCAATTCCATTCATCGTCTGCCCATTGTTGAGCATCGAGATCCGGTTGCGAGTTTCGACCCGCCGCACGTGAAAAATCTTTTCTTCAAAAGCCGAGATCCAGCCCAGGATGCGCAGCGTGCGCATGTTTTGGATCCACTCATTGACGTAGCCCACGCGGTCGGCGGCCAAGCGCTTAAACTGAAAAAAGTATTCGCTCTGGCGAAAAGCTAGAAAAAAGTTAAGTACGAGCACGGCGCCTAAGATCGGAAGCAGGACGCTGGCGGGCACATTTAAAAAATAAATCAAAACAAGCGGAGCGAGCGTCAGCGGAAACACAATGCCCAAACCTTGCGGAAGACTTTGCTCCAGAAGAATGGTCGCTCCCGGCACATCGACAGTGTAGATCGAGACGATCTCGCCCACGGGTTTTCGGTGCAAGGATTCTGTTCGCAGCGAGAGCGTGTGATCGTAAAGACGTTGCGACAAACGACGCTGCATCCAAAGCGATTCGCGGGTGCCCAGGTAGATGACGGCCTGGCTTAAAGCAAGAGCTCCGAGCAAACTTAGAAAAGTGAGAAAGAGAAGGCTGCCCTGAGAAAAAGCGTCGAGTGCTCGAATCTGAACAAACGAAAATTGCGAAGAGCCCGAGAGGCGGTCTAAAAAAACTTTCTGAAACAGGGGCCCCAGTAGTCCGCACACAGTCGAGAGAAAAGCCAGAGCCAGCATCAGGACTCGAACCCAAAACCGCGTGAAAAGAATCTCAAGAAGGAGTCGAAGTGGGGAGGCATTCATCACGACTTCAGACTAAGTCGTGCGAAACCAAGCGGTCAAACTGTAGCGGGGTCTTTTTGGTGATTGGACCGAATGCAGGATCGTATCAGAGCGAAAGAGCACCATTCGTCCCCCCACAGGCAAGACGCGTGTCACTTCAGATTCTTCATGAATCAGGAGTTCGCCTTCGTCCTCGGCGGTCCAATTTGAGTTGAGATACAGAATAAACGAGATGGCGCGTTTTGACGGGGTGAGCTGGCTGCGGTCCATGTGGGGAGCATAAAATTGGCCCGGTTCGTAGACGGCAAAATGGGCCTCAAAATGATCAAGACCTAAGAACAATTCGCGGTTCAGCTCGGCTTGCAAATCACCCAACTTGGTTTTGACCAAGGGCCAGCAAGTGTCTTGTTCACCTAGCCAAAAAATGCGGTCGCTCCGGACCGTGGGTAGATACTCTTTGTCCCCACCGAGTCCAGCCGGACGAAATCCTTGCACGTGAGCGTCGGCTTCAAGGCGCCCAGCTGACCCCTCACTGCGGGTGGCCCAGTCATTCTCCACCGACCAAGATTTTTCGACCAGGT
>JBKCUU010000122.1:0-38298 GCA_046318155.1 Bdellovibrio sp.
GTCTTCATCCGGCTGATTTCGCCCTGGTGACGGTCACCACTTAAGACAACCAGATTTTTAATTCGGCGCTTTTTCAAGAGTTCAAACAGGCGCGCGCGTTCATGTGGAAAATTCATCCATTTCTCAAAACCGTGATCTTCACCCACGAGCTGAATCGAGCTCACCAAAACTCGAAGCTCAGCCGGTTTGCGAAGTTCTTTGCTCAGCCAAGCCCATTGCTCTTCGCCCAAGATGGTTTTTGATTTGTCGGCGGTCGCTTGGAAGATATCGAGCGGGTGCTTGGGCTTGAGGTTTTTCTCAAGCGGGCTTCTGTTGTAGCGGGTGTCGAGCAGAATAAATTGGATTTTGTGCCCGAGCTTACCTGCAATGACCGAGTGGTAAACACCCTTTTGCCCCTCAGGAATCAGCGAGGAGTCGACCGGGTAAAACGCACGAAAATCTTTGAGGGCGTCATTCTTAACGGGATTCTCCGCACCGCCATCGTTTTGACCATAATCATGATCATCCCAAGTCGAAAGCATCGGAACGACCGAGCGAAACGCGATGTATTCAGGAAGTTTGGCCTGCATCGCATAGATTTTTAGAAGAGGGCGCTCCTCCGGTTTGGAGGCATAAACATTGTCACCCAAATTCAAATGCAGCTGGGGTTTGGTTTGCAAAATGGTGGACCACAAAGGTTGCGGCCGCTTTTGATCTGAACAAGAGCCAAAAGTAAAAAGCGTCAGGTCCTGCTTAAGATCCAAAGTCATCGCCGGCAGACTCGCGATCACCTCGGCATCTGAAGGCCCCAACTCCTGATCGGGCAGCTGGGCCGGGTCGACCTTGCGTGCGCCCGAGCACGCGCTCAAGCTCATGGCGGCCGTGATGGCAAGGGCCCAAAAAAGAGGAGAAGCGACGGGTTTTATCTTTGAAGCGAGAGGAGAGAGGAGTGTCATGGGATGACCTTTCGCGGGCAAATGGAGTTGGCCACAAAAAAGCCCGTCTCCTCAGGAGCAAGACGGGCCATCAAAAATCATTTTCGTTCAGACAAGGGTTTGACATGGCGTTCAGGTGCTCCAATGTACTCAGACAAAGGACGGATAATGCGATTATTGCTTGCTTGTTCAATCACGTGAGCCGACCAGCCGGTTGTTCGCGCCATGACAAAAATAGGAGTAAAGAAATCGATTTCAAAACCCATCATGTAGTAAGCGGGCCCCGCAGGGAAATCCAAATTAGGATGAATCTTTTTGGCTTCAACCATCGTTTTTTCGAGAGCATCGTACATTTTCATCCATTTTTGTTCGCCCGTGACGTCGGCCATGACCTGTGCGTACTTTTTCATCGTGGGAACGCGTGAATCGCCGTATTTGTAAACGCGGTGACCAAAGCCCATGACTTTACGCTTTTGCGCCAGGGCATCTTTCATCCACTGCTCGGCCTTGGCCGGATCTGCCACTTCGATCATCATGTGCATAACTTGCTCATTGGCGCCGCCGTGCAAAGGACCTTTCAGAGCGCCGATACCTGCGACCGTTGCAGAAAAAATATCAGACTCGGTTGAGGTGACAACGCGAGTGGTGAAGGTCGACGCATTGAAGCTGTGCTCAGCGTACAAAGTCAAAGACACATCAAAGGCGCGAACGACTTTTGCATCCGGAACTTTTCCGAAGCACATGTGAAAAAAGTTTTCGGCGATCGAAAGGCTGGGGTTCGGAGGAATAAAGTCCAAACCTTTTTTAAACCGGTAATCAGCCGCGATCATTGTGGGGATTTTTGCGAGCATCATCATCGCTTTGTCGAGATTCGAAGATTTGTCCCAGATGCGCGCATCTTCACAGCCCAAGAATGAAACACCCGTGCGGATCGAGTCCATCGGATGGCACTTTTTAGGAAGCAAGCGAATCACTTCGAGATTGGCTTTTGAAATGTCGCGGTAGCTGCGCTCGATCTTTTCAAAGTCGGCGAGCTGAGCTTTGGTTGGAAGTTCACTGTTGTATAGCAGGTAAGCGACTTCCTCAAATCTGCAAGTCTCGGCCAGTTCTTGCACGGGGTAACCGCGGTAAACAAGTGAGCTGGTGTCGGGAGTCACTTTTGAAACCGAGGTGGTGTCGATGACGGCGCCATCAAGACCCTTTTTCACATTCATTTTCTCGGGTTCGGCAACGTAATCGGGATTGACGATTCTTTCGGTCATGAAAAACTCCTACTTATCTTTGTTTCTGTTCAACTTTAAAATTAAAAAGACCCGAGTCGAGCTTATTGTAGAGCTCGTATTTGGTCAGGTCATACAACTGTTGACGGGTTTGCATTTCGGGAACAACGGCTTCCTGAGTGCCGTCGTTTTTAATGCGGGTGAGACCGCGTTCGACAATGCCCATGGCGAGGCGCAAAGTTGTGACGGGGTAGATCACCATATTAAATCCAACACTTTCGAGCTCTTTGGTTGTGAAGAGTTTGGACTTGCCAAACTCGGTCATGTTCGCGAGCAAGGGCACACCCACGGCTTTGCGAAACGTTTCAAATTCTTTCAGGTCAGCTAATGCCTCAGGAAAGATCATCTCGGCACCGGCATCAACATATGCCTTGGCGCGGTCAATGGCCTTTTCTAAACCCTCACTCGCACGCGCGTCGGTTCGGGCGATGATCAAAAAGTTGGGATCCAGCGCTTTGGCGTCAGCGGCGGCTTTTACTTTGCGAATCATATCTTCGGCAGTCACCAGAGCCTTGCCGTCCAAATGGCCGCAGCGTTTGGGATTAATTTGGTCTTCGAGGTGGCAACCCGCTAAACCCAGCTCAATAAATTCTTGAATCGTGCGGGCCGCACTCATTGGTTCACCAAAGCCGGTATCAGCATCGATAATCGAGGGGAGAGTGGTCACGCGAGCGATTTGCCGGCCACGCTGACCGACCTCGGTCAACGTCGTCAAGCCAATATCGGGATAGCCCAAATCATTCGAAAGCACTGATCCCGAAATGTAGACGCCTTCAAAACCTAGTTTTTCGATTTGCATCGCCACCAGAGGTGAAAAGGCGCCCGGAAATCTTAAAAGTTTTCCCGAGGCGAGCTGCGCACGGAAATTTTTTCGTTTCTCAGAGGCGGTCAGCATCGGGAACAACATTAAAAGATTCCTTTAGTGTCACGTTTGCAATTGGTCAAAGTCTCAAGGCCGATTTGAACGTTGAGCTGACCGACTTCATCAGCCGAAAGCTCGGGCAGACGCTGCACGAGATTGATGAAACGATCGCGCTCAAGTTTGGTGATGATGCCTTCCGTGAGTGTGTCAAATTTGCGAATGTAATCAGCCCGTTTAAAGGGTTTTGCCCCTGCGGGATGGGCGTTCGCAACGCCGAGTTCGTCGATGATCTTTTCGCCATTTTTCATGGTGATCTCAACGCGGCCGCCGAAGCGTTTTTTGTCGGGATCTTGAAAGTGATAAGCTTCAGTCCATTTGGGATCTTCGAGCGTCGTGATTTTTTGCCACAAGGCCACGGTGTCAGGCCGCTGTGCACGCTCAGGAGCGTAAGACCCGACGTGGTGCCATTTTCCATCCTGCAGGGCGACCGCAAAAATGTACATGATCGAGTGATCAAGAGTCTCGCGCGAGGCCTTGGGATCCATTTTTTGTGGATCGCCAGCGCCCGTGCCGATCACATAGTGTGTGTGGTGCGAGGTGTGGATGACGATGTCTTTGATGTCATCAAAGTTTTTAATTTTGTCTTTCATGCGAGCCGCAAGATCGATCAACGCCTGTGATTGATACTCGGCCGAGTGTTCTTTGGTGTACGTTTCGAGAATAGCCTTTTTCTCTTCGCCCACTTCAGGAAGTGGAACTTCGTATTTGCCGTCTTTGCCATCAAGCATGTAGGCGATCACCGAATCTTCACCTTCATAAATGGGAGAAGGCGCCCCTTCACCGCGCATCACGCGGTCCACGGCCTCAATCGCCAATTTGCTTGAGTGCGCAGGCGCGTATGCCTTCCAAGACGAAATCTCACCTTTGCGAGACTGGCGAGTCGTGAACGATACGTGGACGGCCTGTTGAATCGCTTGATAGATGGTTTCTTTAGGCAAATTTAAAAGTGTTCCGATGCCGGCCGCCGAAGCAGGGCACAAGTGCGCAATGTGATCTTTTTTGTGCTTGTGCAAGCAGATCGCTTTCACCAGGTTGACGTGCAATTCGTAGCCCGTGACGATTCCGCGCAAAAGTTCTTTTCCGTTTTTGCCCATTTGCTGAGCCACGGCCAAGATGGGCGGGATGTTGTCACCGGGGTGCGAGTAGTCAGCGGCCAAGTAGGTATCATGAAAATCCAATTCACGAACCGCGGTGCCGTTGGCCCAAGCCGCCCATTCACAGTCAAAGCGTTGGTTGTTGGGCATGCCAAAAACGGTGGCGCCCTTTTCGCGGGGGTGAGCAATTGCCATCGCTCGAGCTGAAGCCACGGGGCGACGGTTGGCCGCCGCAATCGCCACCGACGCGTTGTCGATGAGGCGGTTGATGACCATGTCGGTGACGGCGTCACCGATGGGGGCGTTGTCGGCCGAAATTTCGGCCATTTTCCAAGCGAGTTGATTCTCGCGGGCTAATTTTTCTTTGGAGGGGTAAACACGAACAGCATGTTTTCGCATGATAAATCCTCTGACGAAAGCGTCGGTTGATCGTTTCATTTCACGTTTGAACGCCTGAATCTAACGAGCCAAAAGAGGGGTGTCATGGGAGTCTGCATCAGCTTGAAAACAGGCTGATTTTGCCGTTTCTGGGGCGACTGATGACAGCCTAGACAGGTGGCAGCCGCCGGGTTGGCCCAGAAGGCCTCTAGAAGGGAGGTGGGGCGCCTCTTTTGGTGGCATTTTTCTTGGAATAACAAGGTTCTATGACCCGGCTGCTGCTCGCCATTTTCATTCTGCTTGCCTCTGGGGTGACCGCGGCCCTTGAGCTGACCCCGATGCAGCCCTATCAAAGCGGCCCCTCGCTCCGCCAAAGTCTTTTGGCCAGCGAGTTTAGGAGGGGGTATGAACAAGAGAAGGGCCACTTTTTGAGCGTCCCGCTGGATTACGCCAAGCCCAATGGTCCCCAAACCCATATCTTTGTTTTTACCCTCAAAGTGTTTGATGCGAGCAAGCCCTCGATGATTTATTTTAGTGGTGGACCCGGCGCATCGTCTCATGGCAATCACGCGCTTAGCCGCGCGCTGCCGGGCTGGAACGTGATCTTTTTTGACCAACGTGGAACGGGTTTTTCAAAACCAGCCAGTTTCGAAATTTTGCGCGATCAAAACTACACGTCGTCAGAAATTGTCGCGCGCGATGCCAATCAGATCCGGCAATTTTATCAAATCGAAAAAGTCTCGGTCTACGGTCATTCGTACGGCACCGTCCCCGCAATGATCTTTGGTCACCTCTTTGAAAAACAGACCCGCGCAGTCGTGCTTGAAGGGGTGGTTGCCAAAGGCGGCAAAGAGCTGTGGGCCTCAAGTTTTCGGTTGCAGCTCTTGCAACGCGCTTGGGATGAGTTTCCGCAAGAACTCAAAGATAAAGTTATTGAGGTCTCGAAAGACCCCGACCTTCCGCGCACCTGGTTTCATGATGTGGCCCGAGGCTTCATGTACTCTGATAAATTCGCAGCCAACATGCGTGCGTTTTTAGAGCAGGCCATGGGCAGCGAAGAGCCCGTCACGTTTTTGCGCGGCTCTAGTGGACAGTCGTTTTACTACACCGACTCGTTTTTCTTTGGCGCCTTTACCTTTAGTCACATTGCCTGCCGCGAGCTGGGAATGACGGATGAGGGGTCGACCTGGGAGTTTCTTTTTGAAGAGGGCATCTTCACGCCGGCTCGCAATCACTTTCGCACAGGACTTTGTGCGCCCTTGGGTTGGACACCGGACCTGACAAAAACGTACGCGGCCAAGTCCTACCCCTTGAAAGTGCCGGTCACTTACTTTCAAGGGGCCACCGACGGCGCGACAGTTGCCCCCGGCGCGCTTGAACATTTTAATCAATCAGCAAAAGGATCGGCTCAGCTTTATGTCGCCGATCAAGGGGGGCATTCACCCATGAAACAACTTTTAACAGAGAGCCCCGGGGCCGGGCGACTGCGCTTGGCCGCGATTCAAGTTTTTGAATCTGGTCTTCGCGGCGAGATGATACCAAAGCCCACGTGGATTTCGCTTCTTCACAAAAACGTTGAGCTGCGCGTCTGGCGCCAGTACATCAAAATCAAAAATCAAGAATTTTAAAAAGTGCCGATCGAAAAGTGAAAGACCGCGGGGTCTTCATTGCGGTCGCCATTGGCCTTTAGTTTCCACGCGTACTCGAGTGACACGGCTCCCACCGGCGTCACATAACGAACCGCCAATCCAGCCGAATCGCGCCAGCCGACTTTGACATTCAGGCACGCGGTATCTGTGGGTTCGCAATCGACTTTAACTTGTCCACCGTCATAAAAAACGGCACCGCCGACGGCCCCCCAAAACGGAAAGCGAACTTCTGATTTAACCATACTCATGGTGGCCGATTTCCTCAGGCTATAGCGGTCAGTGCCAAAATCAATTTTGGTTGGAAAAGCTTCATCGGGTGTAAAACCACGAATGGTGCTTTGCCCGCCCAAGATAAAACCCTTTTTATCATAAGGAACAGCGCCGTTGGCTTTGTCCGAGAGGTTCTTGATGTATCCACCGCGAACCGAATTGGCCCACACAAAATTGGGGATCGAGAAAATGGGGAGGTAGTGAGTCAAGAGCCCGTAGGCGCGGCCGTACTGAATTTGCTCCGAGCTGCCTAAGTACGGAGCGCCGAACTCAAGATTGACCCTAGAAAAATGACCTTCACTGGGATTGAACGGGTGATTTCGATAATCCAGATCCGCCGTAATCGCGGTCGAGCCGATATTCAGCGTGTTCGATTCATCGCGGTCGATAAAAAAGTCACGAATGGTGGCGATATTAAAAACATCCCATACGACAAGCAAATGAGAGGTCACATCTTGCTCAAGAGACCATGTCGTCTGATTGACTTCCGAGGCTTGTCTTTTATCGAAATCAGAAATGGCGGTTTGACGGGTCAGGTTCACTCGGCCCCGAATCCGCGAGTTAAAAAGGTAGGGTTCAACGTACCCGAGAGTGATTTTGTTTTCGAGGTACTTGATCTCATTTACATTGTAATTACCTTCAAGGCGCAAAGACCCACCACGTCCCGTGCCGTTGATATTTCGGTAAGCAATTCCGGTATAACCCCGAACGGTAATTCCACGTTCACTGTTAACGCCGGCGCCAAAATTAAAGACTCCCGGATCGCGGTCGCTCACGCGGACCAGAACAGTGCGCTCAGACACCATGGTCTTTTCTTCAAGCGTCTTAATCTCGACCGAATTAAAAAAACCGAGACGTTGCAAGCGTGAGATCGACTCGTCGATCAGTTGCGGCGTTAAAACGTCCCCGCGTGAAAACTCGAGCTCTTTGTAAATGACTTCATCACGGGTCAGCGTGTTGCCTTCGATCAAAATCGAAGCGACTCGGACTTGCGGGCCTTCAAAGATTTTAAAATTCAAGTGAACAAGGGTGTTATCGTCGTTGTAGGTGACCAGACCCTCTTTTTCGTTGACCAGATTCATTTCAAGGTAGCCGAGGCGGCGGTAGTAGTCCTTAATCTTTAAGATGGCTTCATCCAGGGCCGACAGGCGAAGGGGTTTGCCGGCCTCAAGATCCAAAACTTTGATCAGTTCGTTTTCAGGAAAGGCCTTCACGTCTTCAAAGCTGATTTTCTGAACTTGGGTCAGTGGGCCTTCTTCAAGGTTGATCAAAACGGTGACTTCGCTCCGATCTTTGTTGTAAATCGTTCGGGTTGAAACGACGCGGGCACGTAAGAACCCTTGGTTCCAGCGATCCGTAATCAAGTTTTTGATCCCCACATCAAGGTCGTCTTTGACGTAGCGGCCGCTCTCGACTTCAGAACTTGAGTGCTCTTTTAAGAAATTGACGTAGAACTTTTGCGGTTGTGAAAACGAACCGCTCAGTTCTATCTTCTCGATTCTGACTCGGGGACCTTCGTTGATTTTAAGAATCACGCGGCGGGTGTAGGGCTTGTTGCCTTCGATCTCTTCGGCGTCGATCTCGACTCTGGCAAAGCCCTTGGCCAAATAGTAAGAGCGGGCCTTGGTGGCCAGCTCACCGGCGACGTTCGGACTGCTTGAAAAGTAACTTTCCAGCTGCAAAGCCCCCTCAAGCTCAGGCTTGCGGATTTTGACATCGCCTTCGATATCAAAAAAGTACTGATCCGAGTTCTTGACATGAAAGGTCAGCTCGGCTTCGGACTCTTCAAAATTGCGTTTGATTTCGGGCTCCGGTATTTCGGTGCGCCAATATTTGTTGCTTGAGAGCTCTTTGCGTAACCGCCCCCGCAAGTCAGCCAGCGTGGCACTGTTGAGCGGGTCACCCTCAAAGCGGCGGGCGAGGCGCTCCATTTTGCCTTTGAGTTCAGGATTGTTAGCAACAATCCAAATGCGTTTGATCTCGGTGCGGGGCCCCTCGCGAATTTCGACCGTCACGTTAACGTCTGTTATGCTGCTATCTAAATATTTGACGTCGACCTGAGTTTTTGGGTAGCCCAAGCCCTCGTAGATGGTGCGGATTTTTTCACCCGCTTCAATCAAGAGGCTGGGATCAAAGGGAGCTTTTTCGGCCAAGCCGGTTTCGCGACGAAGGGCGGAATCGTTCAGGACCGAGCTGCCCGTAAACTGCAAGGTATGAACCCGGCGGATCTTTCCAACCACGGCGCGGTACTCATTTTCAGACATGCGCACGATTCGGGCCGAATCATACTGTTCATCTTTTATCAAAAATTGCAGAAGTTGATCCAGTTCTGAATACGTCCACGTTCCATTTTTTAAAGAGGGGATTCGTTGCAGGAGTTTTTCTCGCGTGCTCGGCGAAAAAGCGGAAAGATCCAGCTTTCGCGTTTGTCCGAAAACAAGGTGGGAGCAGAGAAGTCCCATCAGCAAGAGACTGAGGCTCCAGAGTCTCATCGGAACTCCCGACGGAATTCGAGATCCAGACCCAAAATGCTTTCGGTTTCTTGAACTTCTTGAATGCTTTGTTGATCGGCCCGGTTTTTTTGTTCAAAAGTGCCGATGGCCGAAACATTCGGCGACAATGAATACTCGAATCGATACTCGTCGGGCTGCTGGTCCGGCGGGAAGGCAACCGAAATTTTGGTTTTCTCAGAGAGCTGCTTAGTCACCGTAAATTTGCGAACCTCAACGTTGCGGGTGTTGTCGTATGCCGAAGAGTACTGCACGTTAATGCCCGCCGCCTTCTGAAATTTTTTGACAGGCTCAAATTGCTGCAAGAGGGCTGTGCCCACCTGAAATTGACCCGACTGTTCTTGGTCTTTCTGAGCCAGGCGTTTGTCGACATCTGCCGATGTCACGCCAAGGGCTAAGAGTGAAACGATATCTTGCTCCGACAAGGGCGGGGTACTGGAAGTTCGAATGACGGGGTTCTTGGCCGTTCCTTGAACCAAGAGGTTGACATCATACTCTTTCACACGCGCGCTCGCCGAAACATAAAGTTCGGGATTGAGTTCTTTGGGATCGTTAAAGCGAATATTGGCGCTACTCACATCAAAGGTTTTGTCGCGGAACAACAGCTTCGTGCCGCGTTCGCCCGTGATGCCGCCAAAAAGCAAAGGACTTCCGGGTGGGCCCTTGACCTGGATCTGACCCGTGATTGTTCCATCGACCATCGAGTTTTGGATGGTCAGAGGCTGGTTGATCAGGATTTGGAGATCGAGCAAGAGCGGCTCGAACGCACGCTGAAGAATGATTTTGGGGAGGTAACTACTCTGACGAATTTCATTTGAGAGGCCGTCGCCGCCGAGTTCTTTGTCGACAAAGCCACTTTGCACCCGGTACACGCCCGACAAGGTAAACGGAAACCAGCTCCCCGACAAGGTCAAATCACCAGAGCCCGTTGTACGCACCCGATCTGGAACGTTGAGCGTGACGCCATTCACTTGTGCGCGGATTTGGGTGGGTATGTCGCGGACACCGTTGATGGTCACATGACCGTCAGCCGAGAAGGTCCCGCCGCCAAGTTCACCTTTGGCCGAACTGATCAGTACTTTGCTTTGCGAGAACTGAACATCGGCATCGATTTTTTCGAAGGGATGACCAAAGCCTTTGGCTTTGACGAACGCCGCTTGTGTCTGAGCCGACCCCAAAATTTCGGGTTTAAAGATGCCGCCGCCGACGGTGACCGAGGCTCTGGCTTTGCCCGAGAACTCTTCGAGAAAAGGCAAAAAGATTTGAAACAAGCGGAGCTCGGCTTCGACTTTCACCGTCGCCTCGAGGCGGTCACGCGAGGATCCTGCTGTGGCAACTTCAAGACGTGCTCCAGAGCCCGTGAGCAAAAAGTTTTCAAGCGCAAACGAACCATCACGTGCCGTGATTTGAATCGGCCGAGGATTTTCGAGCGACAAAGTCCCACGTTTTAAAAAGACACGCGCAATTGTGCTTTTGCCCGAAGAATTCCAAAAGCCACCGCGTTCGGCAAACAGATCGATCGTGCCCGTCAGGCTCGCTTGGTATTCCGAAATCAGGTTACCCGCGCCCAGCAAAGTGAACAAAGAGGTAAAGTTCCAATCCTCGGCATCGACGTTCAGGCGAAAGTTCTCGGACTCGTTAAACGGAAACTTAAACTTGGACGTCAGTTTGCCGCCAACCATGCTGGCGGTGCCTTCCATCGCCAGCGAATTGATTTTGACGTCAGCAAGCGTGTCGGGAAGTTCTTTTTCATCAACGATTAAGTTCTGAATGTTGGCCGTCAGCAATAAATTCGGAGAGCTGAGCTGCCCTGTGATCCCCATCTGAAAGTTCAAGAGGCCGCTGATGTTTGAACCCAGCCGGGAGATGTTTTCGGACTGCTCGAGCGGAAGTTCAGTTCCCTTCACGAGAAAATCAATTTCGCCAGAGGGATGACCCGTGCCCGACATTTCAATTTGATGTTTGCCTTTACTGGCTAAGGCTCGATCAAATTTAAACTTGCCGACGTTTGATGAGACTTGAACATCCACCAGATCAAAGTTCTCGTTGGCCGCGCTGACTTTGCTAAACTGCGCTTTGCCTTGATAGGTGAGCTTGTTGATCTCGAGCGGACCCTCAAGTTCAATGTTGCCAATGCCCGAGCCGGTCAGTTCAATCGGAATCTTAATCCGCCTTTCCAAGATTTGGGTGATATCAACAAGATCGGCGCGGTCACTTTTGGCCGAGACTTTCAAGCGGTTGCGCTCCAGGTCTAAAGCCACCGTGCCCGAGTAAGACGTCGCCCCCACCACTCCGCTGACATTTTCAAAATACAGGAGACCCCGGTCATAGCGAAGTCCGGTGCGCAATTGACCTAAGAAAAAGTTCTCGAAGTAAATGTCTTGGCCCTCGGCCTGCAGCTGAAAATGAGCGCTCCTACTATGGCCGGCCGTCTTGCCGTTGATGCGTGCCGAGCCCTCGAGCTTAAGGCCACTTAAGTGCGGCACGTTTTTAAAGTTGAGGCGGGGAGTCGCAAACTGAATTTCAAATCCGCTTTCGTAGTGGATGACGCCCGAGCTGGTGCCGGCATCTTGTCCGATCTCGAGCTTGGTCTCGTAAGCGATTTTTTCGAGATCTATCGCAAAGCGGCCGTCAGCCTCAAAATTGTCGATCTGCAGAATCGTTTTTTCGAGGCCCTCGCCGCTGCGAACTTCAAGCTGATCGCCTTGCGCGGTGCCCTCGCATTCGATGAGCAAATCGGGGTACAAGGGGCCTGCGCACGTCACCTTGGTGGTCACAAAAGCTTCAAGCGGCAAATCGCCAACGCCCAGCTTCAATAAGAGCTCATGGAGATCGATGGCTTCGGCCTGGATTTTGGCTTTGAGCTCGACCCCTTTGAACGCATCATTTTGCCGGATCAAGTTGAGTTCGATGTCCCGCACGTCGGCCAAGCCTGCATCATTGGTGAGTAGAACTTTGTCGACCTGAATGGTGTCGTTCAAGAGCCGACCTTCGGTTTCGACTTGTCCGATCTGAAATTGATCCACTTTGAGTCCCGAACCAAATAAACGAAAGCCACCGCTGACCATCGACCCTTGAGCGAGTTCAAGTTGGCCTTTCATTTCGACGTTGCCTTCGAGTTGCGGCGCTGATTTTATTTTTTTAAGGAGTTGGCCGATTTGCGGCAGAGCCGCTTTGACTTCCCATTGTGCTGAACCCTCGGGCGCCATCAGCAAGTAAGGCAAATTTGTAAAGCTGGCCGTCGCTCGTACCAAACTTCCAAGCCCGAGCAGACGCAAATCCGTGACATCAAGCCCCTGCGGACTGAGCGACGCGTCCGCTTGGAGCCTGAGCGGCGACGCTAAATCGCCCCAAACCAAATCAGCATCTTGCAGATCAAGCCTGATTTGCAATCGCTCTCGCTCGTTCAAGATCAACATGTCGAATTCGATCAAGTCGGCCTCAAGGTTATGCTTTGAGCTTGAGACATGCATACTGGCGCTTTGCAGGGCTAGGCGGCTAACGGGAATTTTTTTGAGCGCGCGGAAGATGGGGGCCCAGTCGATGGGTTTGGGTTCATCTTTGCTGACAAGAAAAGGATCCAAGTCAACATCGGTTCCAAATCCTTCGATCGTCACGCCCGACAGCCGCACGCGTCCGGCGAGGATCTGCAGCAAATCCAATTTAGCGGTGGCGCGGTCGATATCAAATTTCATCGGGCCCAAATCAAGTTCGGCTTTGGCTTGGATTTGAAGGCCTATGAGTTCCGCTTGCGGCAAAAAATATTCGAAACGAAAAGCTTGCGCCGTCATAACAACCGGCAGATTCGCCCTTGAAAAGCTTTCGAGATTGGTCAGAACCCAAGATTCGACACGGGGTTTTGCCAATTGAGCCATCACGGTCATGATCGCCACCAGCACCACCGCCGGTCCCAATATCAGGAGCCAGCGTCTCATCGGGCTCGCCCTCTCCACACAGCCAGCAGGGTGACCCCTGCCATGTAGTTGGGCTTGATATTCACGAGACCTTCCATCAAATCAATCGCTTCGAACCGACGGCCTAAGCCCCAAAGAGCTTGCGAGCGCAGGTACGTGATCGCGATGGTGGCATCTGGATTGGCCGAGGTTGTCTTTTCGAGTTCGACCAAATCCGCCAAGAGTTCAACGTAACGCCTAGTTCTTAACAAAGCTTGGAGTCGAAGCCAAATTGCCGATTCAGACTCGGGCGGCGTGACAAAACTGAGCGTGCCATTTGGGTTTTCCCACATCATGTGGGCGACGCCAAAATCAGTTTTGAGCTCAGGATCAACAGCCCCCTGGCGGCCGCTCTCTTCGCAATACGTCTTCATCGAACCTTGAATTGCTTGCAGAATCTGGAGACTCTCGGGATCGAGTTCAGCTTCATAGTCTTCAAAGTTGCGCTCATCGGGCTTGGACATTTTGGATTCGAGTAAACGCAGGGCTTTGCGACTGCGGTGCTCGGTAAACTGATCTTGAATTTGTGGGTCACGCGGAAACATTTTAAGAACTTTCTCGAGCAGGCGGCCTTCTTGTTCGTCCATTTCCTGCGACCGGAGCGTGTCGATTTGCAGCAACAGTTCGCGCTTGAGGTGCAAGGCTTTTTCGTTCAGCGCTCGGCGCCGAAGCTCGCGCTCTTTGGTCATCGAGTCACCAAAAGAATCCATGACGTGGCTGCGAGCGAGATGCCAGCCCAGCGATTGTTCTTCGGCGCCTTGGAGCATCGCGGTTAGAATTTCTTGATCGAGGCGGTCATCGGCCATCGCGAGAGCTTCAACAAAATGTCCCCACGGAATAGGCGAACCCAATTCAATTTGTCCGCACAAAAAATCAAGGAGCGAGGCGGAAAGGCCGGCATGCAAAAAAAAAGTGGAGATCAATTCAGATTGCGCCAAAGTGAGTGGGCTTGATCGGTATTTTTCGGACAAAGCTCGGGCTGCGCCATCGGCGTTACCGTGCAAAATAAGAAGGGACTGAATCTCGAGTTCTAACACCCTTCTATTTTGCTTAAAATTTCAGTGAAAATGCAGACTTGCTGCAATGTATTAGGACCTAGGCCGTGACGCGTGAAACGTAGTCGCCCGAGAGCGTATCCACGCGGAGCAAGTCGCCTTCATTGATGTGCAAGGGGACCTTCACCACTAGACCTGTTTCTAGGGTCGCGGGTTTTGTCGCGCCCGTCACCGTATCACCCCGCATGCCGGGATCGGTTTTTGCCACTTTCAAATTGACCGCTTTAGGAACGTCACATGAAACGGGCCGCTCGTTGTAAAATAGAATCACAACCTCAAGATTTTCGACGAGGTAGTTTTTGGCCTCACCGATTTCGTTTTCCATCACACAAATTTGCTCGAAGGACTCTTTATCCATGAAGTTGTAACCGTTGTCGTCACGGTACAAGAACGTCATTTCTTTATTGAGAACATCGGGAACTTCGAAGCGCTCGCCCGATTTGAAGGTGCGCTCAAGCTGTTGGCCGGTGAGCAAGTTGCGAAGTTTCGTGCGGGTGAACTGATTGCCTTTGCCGGGCTTCACGTGTTGAAAATCAAGGACTTGATAGGGCGATCCTTCAACCATAACTCGGAGACCTTTTTTAAAATCTGACAGATCATACATGCTCAAAACTCCCGCATTAAATGAAGAGACACCCTAGCTTTGAGGCTTCAATCAAGTCAACACAAGTCCGTGGCCAACGACGTTGCGAGAATTCCGCAGTCTTAGCCCTGGAGTTGGCGCATGTCTTCGAGCTTTTTGAGGATTTTTTGGAGGCTTAGGATTTGTTTTTCGACCACCGCGCGTTCGCGGGACAGAAGGGGGCGCAAAGGTTCGGCCTCGTCTTCCTCGTCATCTTTGAGCAGTTCCCAGCGGCGCCGCACTTGCGGGTGCTCGGGGAATTCTTGAAAAAGATCATCGACCATGTGTTTGGCTTTTTTCAATTCATTGCGCACCAAAAGAGCATCAATCAGAGACAACTGGCGCTCCAGTCGGCGCAAAGGATCCTCATTCGGGGCTGAGCCGGGCTTGGCTTTGGCAACCGGAATGGACGGCGTTGTCAAAGCCAAAGACTCCAGAGCGCGCGGGAGAGGTTTCATTTGAAACAGATCTTCTTCGTAATCCGTGGCCGAAAGCGTCTCGAGTTTTTGCACCGCTTTTTGCGAGCGCTCACTGGTGGGGTTGAGAAACAGCGCCATTTTGTGTGCTTTTAAGGCATCTTGTGGGCGTTGAAGTTCGATGTAAGCTTGTCCCAAGAGTTGATAAGCCAGCAAATTTTCAGGCGAGATTTGGACGGCTTTGTGCAAGATCGGAAGAGCTTCGTCATAACGTTTTTGCGAGGTGAGCAGTCGGCCCAGCGCAACATACCCGCCGATATAATGCGGGTGGAGCTCCATCCCTTTGCGCGCAGTGTTTTCGGCTTCTTTGAGCAGTCCTCTTTCGCGATAAGCATCAGCCAGCGCAGCGAAGACTTTGGAATTTGGCTCTTTCTGCAAAATTTCTTGGTACTTCTCAAGGGTTGCAAGCGATATCTGACTCATGACTTGAGCTTGCCTTGAAAACCTGGTCACCGGCAACATTTTCTTTTGACCCCCGCCCGCGGGATGGCTTCAATAGCAGCAACATGGCAGCAGAATCTCCGCTTATTATTTTAGGGGTCGACCCCGGCTCGCACCGCACGGGATTTGGTTTGATCGAAGTCACCGGAGAGCGAATCCGGCATTTGAACCATGGTGTCATCATGTTGTCGGATGAAGCCAGTTTTCCAGCCAAGATGTTGGCGCTGGGCGAGAGTTTGCAAATGCTCATGAAAAAAAATGGGCCGAAGGTGATAGCGGTCGAAAAAATCTTCTTGGGAAAATCTCCTGAAAGCGCCTTTCAGTTAGGCCATGCTCGAGGCGTCGTCCTGGCCGAAAGTGCGCGCAGTGGGGCCCAAATTTGTGAGTACGCCACGCGGTCGGTTAAAAAGGGCGTCACCGGGAACGGCGGTGCCAGCAAGGAAGACGTGCAAACAGCCTTGCAAAAGCTGCTCGGACTTGTGAAGCTCGTCAATCTGGACGCCTCGGATGCGCTTGCGCTGGCGGTGTACCAAAGCCAAAAAACCTTGACCGCAACGCGGGAGAAAAAACTCAGATGATCGGATCGCTTCGTGGTGAAATTCAAGACGTGAGTGCCGAGCATGTGCTGATTGAAGTGGGCGGTGTCGGTTACGAGTGTCTGGCCTCTTTAGGGACGTTGGCCGAGCTTTCAGTCAAGCGCGGACAAACTCTATTTTTATTGACCTATACGCACGTTCGCGAAGACGCGCTTCAGTTGTTTGCTTTTACCGACCGGGCTGAAAAAAATCTGTTTCTTTCGCTTTTAAAAGTCAATGGCATCGGCCCCAAAATGGCGCTCAATATTTTGTCGGGCGATCGGGTCGAGCGGATTTTGAACCTGATTGATCAAGGCGATGCCAAAGCGCTTTCAAAGTTTCCGAAAGTGGGCAAAAAAACGGCCGAGCAAATGGTGCTGACTCTGAAAGGTAAATTGGTCTTGATTGAAACATCTCTTGCGCCGGTGCCTCCGGGCCGCAACAAAGAACTCACGTCGGCTCTGGTGAACTTAGGCTTTCGCTTGAGTGATGTCGAAAAGGTCGTTGAAGATCTACCTAAAGAACTGGATCTCCAAGAGGGAATCCGCCAGGGCCTGGCCGCCTTGACGACGATGTAAGGGGAGAGCAATGGTCAAAATTATTGATGCCACATCCGAAGATTTTTTGTTTGCCAATCAAGAGACGCGAAAAAACGTCTCCTCACTTGTTATTGAGGGTGATGTCTCTTGGGAAAACCAACTGCGTCCGCATCGCTTCGAAGACTTTCCGGGCCAAGATGACGTCAAAGAAAAATTGCGCGTGTTTGTTCAGGCCGCGCAGGCCCGCAAAGAACCTTTGGACCACGTGCTTTTGTCGGGACCTCCCGGTTTAGGTAAAACCACGCTCGCCCAAATCCTAGCAGCCGAAATGGGCTCTGAGATTAAAGTCACGTCGGCACCCGCGATCGAGAAAAAGGGTGATTTAGCCGCGATTCTCACAAGTCTAAAGCCCTTTTCAGTTTTGTTCATTGATGAAATTCACCGCCTGGGCCGTTCGATCGAGGAGTATTTGTACACGGCGATGGAAGATTATTACCTGGACATCGTCACGGGCGAGGGCCTGGGCGCGCGATCGATGAAATTTCAGCTTGTCCCCTTTACTCTCGTGGGTGCAACCACACGTGCGGGTCTTTTGAATGGTCCCTTTCGCGACCGCTTCGGTATTGTCGAGCGCCTGCAGTTTTATGACCGCAAAGCTTTGCAGCAAATTTTAATGCGCTCGTCTGAAATCTTGGGCATCCAAGGTGACGATCAGGGTTTTGCAGAGATTGCCAACCGCGCCCGCGGCACGCCAAGAATCGCCAACCGCTTGCTGAAGCGTGTGCGTGATTATGCGCAGGTCAAAGGCAACGGCCGAATTGATGGCGAGATGTCGAGATATGCGCTGGATCAGCTTGGTGTTGATAAGCGTGGCCTTGATCCCATGGACCGCCGAATCTTGCAAATGATTGGCGAAAAATTTGGTGGAGGCCCCGTCGGCATTGAAACGATGGCCGCGGCCTTAAGCGAAGAGTCCGATACTCTCGAAGAAGTTTACGAGCCGTTTTTGATTCAAGAAGGCCTTTTGCAAAAAACCCAGCGCGGACGCATTCTCACTGAGAATGGCAAAAAGCACCTGGGATTTTCTGAAGTTTAAGTCATGCGAGCGCCCCGCGTTCCCAAATCGAAAAAAACCAGGACTCCCAAAAAAATAAAGGGCGAGAATCTGGGCCCCATTGACACTCGAACTCCCCTGATGTTTCGTGATGAGCTCCCGGCTGAAAAGCTCAAAGCAGCCAAAAAGATTTCGGATCTCCGAAATTTGGGCCCTACGATGGAAAAAGTCCTGTACAAAGCGGGAGTGAAAACTGTCGATCAGTTTGTCAAATTGGGTTGGCAAAAGGCGATGGGCCGCTTGATCTTGATTCACCCGCGTTATATGCACGCCATTTGCGCTTACGCACTCATTGGTGCCCTCAAGAATGTGGACTGGAATCGCATTTCGCCCGGGGATAAAGCCGAGGCCCTTCAGTTGATGGCCAAACTTCGCCAAGAAAATCCGAAAAAGAAAAAAGCCAGAACCAAAACGGGGTCTCAGTCGCGGTCCAAAGTAGCGAAAAAGAAGTGAGCCGATTTTAGCGGCTGCCGCGATTGAAGTTCATGGTGGTGGCGGGGGGAGACCAGATCAGCTGAAATTGCAATTCAGCGCCATCGACAAATGAATTGTGCGAGATGCCGGAGTTATCACCTTGTTTGATCGGTCCGGACTTGTACCAGGCACCCAGTGCCCAGTACCAGCTCTCGTTCATTGGTATTTCAAAACCCGCACCAAAACCTGAAATCGGTGAGGTCAGAGTCACCTCGCTAGCCGTTGATCCCGATACTTTGTTAGTCATGCGTCCCATCCCCGCCGCCAAAAAGACGTGAGGGTTTGGAAGCACCTTGAGACCAAAAAATGTTTCATCCCGTTTGAAGATGTTCGAAGAGGGATCTCCTTTGGCCTCGCCCACTAGGTAAGACCCAAAAAGCCGGAATTCACTTGTTGCCGATCGCCAAACTTGGATGTCGATGCCAATTCCCCATTGATAACCTTTGTAAGACGCGAAGGAGCCGTCTGAATTGAGCAGGCGACTTTCAAGGTAAGAAACCGGAAGTGAGACCGATACAACCCCACGTTCGGTGACGGTCGTTACACCGCCTGTTTGAGCGTGAACAGTGAGTGCCCATAAGCTGACAAGCAGCAAGGCTGCGATTTTCATGGCGCAACCGTAATGGCCGTTGGGTTTTGCGAAAAGGCGCTGGGTCCAATCAAAGGACCCGAAGTCGCTCTTGTCGCCGAGCCCGTGCCACTCCAATAAAGTTTTTCAATCGTGTCGGTCCCGCTGCTGCCCACGTAGATAAAACCATCGGCATCGGTGGCAATCGCGCGGGGCGTGCTCATGATGGCCGAATTCAAGAAGATTGTTTGCGGATTTGACCCATCCACGTCGACGGCGACAATCGAGTTCAGTGTGCTCAGTGTGACGAGGAGCTTGTTTGTGGGGGAGTGATAGGCGATCGCGGTGGGAGTGCCGGAGTTAAAGGGCGCTGCAATTGAGTGGTTCAAACAAGCGCCATCTTTTGAAAAGCGCGAGAACCGCCCAGCTGCACCAGCTGCAGAAATCACAACGACATCGCCGGTTGCGGGGATGACGGCTAAGCCCCAAGGATTGTTCAGCGAGCAGGGTGCCAACGTTGTTGGCAAGAAGGGGCTGCCAATGCGTTGACCAGAAGTCGTGAACTTTTCGACCGTATTGATGTTTTGCTCGGCCACGTAGATGCTGCCATCACCGGGATCGACCGCGACATGTTTCATCGTGGTTGCATTGAGTGCCACATTGGTGATGGCCGAGGTTTGCCCCGAAGAAAGATTTAAAATTTCAAGGCGGTCCACGCCTTCGATCGCGATGACAAATTTATCAGGTGAGATAAAGCCAGAACCAGACGCAAATTCGCCGCCTGGAAAAAGATCTCGCAAGGTCGCTTTAAAAGTCCCATCTGTTTTCCACGAAGACACTAAGCCAGGACCAGTGGCAGGATCGGTCGTCACCGAAGAAACAAGGAGAGTCCCCGAGTAGTTGGTTGCCGAGGACGCGCCATCGAAAGGCTTTTCACCCGAACAGCCGGCGAGGAACAGAAGCGAGAGAATATTGCAGACAAAAAAATTTTTCACTCTTGTTAAGATCGGATAAAGTTCGCAAGAACTTGCGAGCCCTTTGTCTGGGTTCTTTACCGAACCTGAACATTTCTAAGACAAAGAGAAGCTGATGACCCCGACTTTAGGCGTGGAAGGCGGTCGCTTAGGCCGCCGATTTACGAATAGAGTCGAGCTTTTCTTTCATCGTTTGGAGCTGCTGTTTCAAGAGTTGGTTTTCTTGTGTCAGTGCCACGATTTTCTTGCGCAGCATTTGCAGCTCTTCTGAGGAAGGGCGTCCGGAAGAGGAGCCACCAGCCGCCGCGCTCGATTGAAGGCCGCTCGAGGTTCCTTCAAAAGCGGCTTCGATTTCTTTGTTGGTCGGCGGGCTGCCGCTATGACCCGCATTCAAAAGGTCTTCGATGTTTTCTGGAATAACTAAGTCGGGATCAACTTTTTCGAACTTGAGCGCCCCTTGAGCCGCCATGCCGCGGATTTCGTTGATGATCTTGATCTGACTAGACGCGCTCTCGCCTGGGTTTGGTTTCTTTTCTTTTAAAAGATCTTCGGCCTTGCGTCGTTCGGAAAAAGGCATCGCCCCCAAAAAAACCTGCTGTTTCTCGGGATTCATCAACCCGATCGCACTGGCGATCACATTGGGCGTGAGGCGCGGCATAACTTCCATGAGATAGGATTGATTCCATGTTGACAGGCGATCAAGTGAGATGGATTTTTTTCGGATCTCAGCCTCCCAAGCGGGATTTTCTTCTGCGATCATCTGCAAAAATTTTTGCGCTTTGGCGGGGGCCGTCGTCTCAATCAAGTTCAGGAGCTGAATGAAACCGCCTTTTTTTTTATACCGATTAATCATTGACATCGAAATCTCTCCTTGCCGAAGTTCAAATCAACGAAAACTTGTCGGGTTTTGCAGTGCGGGACTCAAGTGGTCAGCACCTAGGCAGAGGTCGAGTTTTTCATAATTACTGAGGTTCTGAGCATTCCCAATCATTTGAACTGGGATAAGGATGTCGGCCCGACAAATTGCAGCGTTTATAAAAAAAATCGGAGGGGCGTGGTTTGTTGGTGTCGGGAAATGACTGATCCCTGTAGAAACCGTCCATACTGTAGGCAGCGGGACGGGGGCGGGCTTGCGCTTGCCTCTCAATTAATTGCTCTCTCGGGGAGCGCGTACTGCAACCGAATTGCAAGACAGAAAGACACAACAGGAAGAAAGGCAACCACATTCCCATGCCTCGATTTTAGCAGCAAACAGCAAGGAATTGGAACTTGTCCCTAGCCCTTCTGCGAGGTAAAGTTGGGGGATGTTTTTGCAAAAAACCATTCGTAGTCGTGTTCAGGTCCAAGGCATTGGACTTCACTCCGGAAAGCCCTGCACCCTCTCTTTTGTCCCGGCTCCAGCCGGGACGGGCGTGTGTTTTGTAAGGGCCGATTTACCTGGACGTCCTTCGCTCAAAGTCGCCGCGCAAAACGTGACGGCCACCGGCTACGCCACGACACTTGGTGGTGGGCAGTTTTCAGTCGCCACCGTGGAACATTGTTTGTCGGCCTTAAGTGCTCTTCGTATCGATAATTTAGTCATCGAACTTGATGGGCCCGAGATTCCCATCACAGATGGCAGCGCGCGCGACTTTTTAGCGGGACTGCAAAAAGTGGGGCTCGTTGAACAAGATCAGCCCCGAAAATATTTTTTGATCACGCAGCCCGTTCATTATGCCGAAGGTGACAAGCAAGCTTCGATTTTTCCGTACCAGGGTTTGCGGGTGACCGTGACAGTTGATTTTCCGCACCCGACCATCGGCAAACAAAAAATGGATCTTGATGTCAACGAGCAGTCGTTTGGTCGTGAACTTGCCCAGGCGCGAACGTTTGGATTTCTCAAAGACGTTGAAGCCTTGCAGGCCAAGGGGCTCGCTTTGGGCGGCAGCTTTGATAATGCCATTGTCCTTGATGACAAGGGTGTCGTAAATCCCGGCGGCCTGCGCTGGAGCGACGAATTTGTTCGGCATAAAACTCTCGACGCCTTGGGCGATCTCGTGACGCTGGGGCATCCGCTGATGGGTCACCTGGTCCTGTTTAAAGCGGGCCACGATTTGATGAACAAATTTGTCCGCCAACTGATGAATGCCGAAGATTCGTACCGTCTCGTTGAGCTGGGAGCTGATCTTTCGGAAGAGATGCGCCTTCGCGGTGCGGGCTGGGCTTAACGCATAGCACATAGATTCACTTTCAGCCCCCTTCGGGCAATATCTTCTTCGAACCGAACCAAACCGTTTTTTGTATCCCTTGTGGGTACCAACTTAACAAACATTCGCGTGCAACATCGCGGGGAGTTTTTGGATGATTATCGGAGTTCCGAAAGAGATCAAGATCAGTGAAAATCGCGTCGGGATGACTGAAGCCGGCGTGAAGCAGCTCGTGAAAGAAGGTCACACCTTGTTGGTCGAAAAAGACGCGGGCGTGGGGTCAGGCATCACGAATCAACAGTACGAGCTCGCGGGCGCTAAAATCTTGGAGACCAAGGCCGAAGTTTACGCCAAGTCCGACATGATCGTAAAAGTGAAAGAGCCGCTCCCAGATGAGTATAATCTCCTCAAAGAAAATCAAATTCTTTACACGTACCTGCATTTGGCCGCTGAACCAAAACTGACAAAAGTTTTGTGTGAACGCAAAGTCAAATCAGTTGCCTACGAAACCATTCAAAAAGAAGACGGATCACTGCCTCTTTTAACTCCGATGAGTGAAGTTGCCGGGCGCATGGCCACGCAAATTGGTGCGTACTACTTGCAGCGCGATCACGGCGGCAAGGGCATCTTGATGGGCGGAGTGACCGGCGTTCGTCCTGGTAAAGTCACGATCATCGGCGGCGGCGTCGTCGGAACAAACGCAGCAAAAATGGCGGTTGGTCTGGGCGCCAGTGTGACGATCATGGATGTCAGCACAGCTCGCCTCGAATACCTTGACGATGTTTTTGGTGGACGTGTCACCACGCTGTTCTCGAATGTTCAAAACATTGAAACGGCCGTCGCTGAGTCTGATTTGCTTGTCGGTGCCGTGTTGATTACGGGTCACAAAGCACCCACGCTGGTGTCGAAGCAAATGGTCTCAAGCATGGGCCGTGGATGCGTTGTTGTGGATGTGGCTGTCGACCAAGGCGGCTGCATCGAAACCTGCAAACCAACTTCGCATACAAGCCCCACCTATGAAGTGGACGGCGTGATTCATTACTGCGTTCCCAATATGCCCGGCGTTGTGTCTCGTACTTCGACGTATGCCTTGACGAACGTGACTTTGAAATATGCGTCGATGCTGGCTGCGATGGGTGTTGAAGACGCCATTGCAAAAGACAAAGCGCTGTTCAAAGGCTTGAATGTGTACGGTGGATACGTTTGCTACGAACCCGTCGCTCGCGATTTGGGCATGGAGTACAAAGCGTTCCGCGCTTAAGACTGTGAGGACCTGATTTTGGCAAAGGGAGGACCGGCGGTTCTCCCTTTTTTTTTGCTAAAATCACGGGACTTAAGAGAACGAGAGCAAAGACGAAGAGCGCCGTCATGGTCGATGCCACCGACGTTGCTGGCGAACGCGCCAGAGGTGAGCCATAATCAAGAGTGCCGCGACATACAGGGGTGACCAGAGCCGGGTCCCCAGACTCAATTTCTGAACACTCGGGACGAGCGTGCCCACTTGCAAAAGAATAAGATCCCAAACCCGATTCATCTCAGTCAGTACGCTCCATCCCGCGGGATAAAACAGTTCGGTCACGCCAATGGCAAACCACAAAGTCAAACTGGCGGGAGCCAGCAGCAAGCTGATCACAGCCAGCCAGGGACTGCTCACGGTCCATCCGGCCAGGAGCGGAGCCAAGAAAATCAAGATCACCAAAGCCCGGATGACTTCATTCTTGACCTTGGGAACGAGCGCGATTCGAGCCGCGACCGAAAGATGAAGGGAACTCGACAAGATCCATTGCGGCTGCAATGCCAAACACCACAACCAACTTTCGAGCACTCGGCGTTCAGTTGACTGGCGGCTCTGGCGAGAGCGCAGAGCTGGACGCATCGCCCACTCAAAAAAAGCCCTGACGACGGGAGGTTGCCAATTGCTCATGAAGGCAAAAACAAGGAGCACGGGAGGGATCAAAACTTTTGCAAGGCGTGCACCCAGAATCTTGCGCAAAGCCATTTCGAGAAAGGTTAGATGACTGCCCGAAACGACCAACAGGTGAAACAATCCAGATTCAATGTACAAGAGCCGCAGTTCGTGTGATGTGGGGGATTTGCCACAAAAAAGAGCGGCGTTTACATCATAATGGGCACTGCTTGACAGTTTTATCAGACAGATTTCGTGCATTGACTGGGCAAACCCTGCGAGAAGTTTGAGCAGGTTAAGTGAGTCTGGAAGTGCATGCGAGCTCAGCAGGAGCGCAAAAGTTGACATGTCTCAAGGGCTTAGCAAATTCGATCGCAGCACCAACTCAAAACAGAGCTGAACAGGCGCTCTTCTTGGCCCCAGATTCGGAAGCAAACAGAATGTTAGATTCTTAAAAAAGAAATTCTTATGCCTCTTATAAATGGCATTTTTATTTAGTGATATCAACAACTTACTTCATGCTTCTGCTTTCAGCAAATCGCTGAAACCCTTGACCAGTCAATGGTCTAGGTCGGTCATCGTCATTCAATCCCCAAAAAATGTGGATAACTTAAAGCGCTGAAGGTGTTGTCGTTTCATTAGACCTTGTGTCATCATTTTCTTATGAAAATATTCATCTTGGTTTTCTCAAGCTTGCTTGTCTGTTGCGCACAATCCCCCGTCAAAAATCAAAAGACCGCACAGGCGTCGGTGCAAAAAAGTCCCATCGCCAAGTTGAATAAAAAGAGCGGCAAAACCACAGTCCGAGCCGCAGCCGCGGACACGCAAGAGTTTAAGCGTGAGCAACAGATGGTGCTGCGGAGAAAACCAAGTTTAGCGACTCGTCCCCTCGCCGCCGCGGTGAATCCTCAGAACAAACGTTTGGTGCTTGACCTCAAATCAAACTTAAATGCCTCGCCAAATATTTCTGAAGCTAAGTTGATGGCAGAGCTTCAAGAGCAGTTTGATTTGAATAATGAAATTGGATTTCAATCGCGTTACCAAGCCTTTCAGCAAAGATTCCCCAAAAGTGGACGCATCAATGAAGCTCACTACATGGCGGGGTTACTGAGCCTCAGCTATAAAAACTACGGACGCGCGCTGAGATCCTTTGATGCCGTTCTTAAAAATCCACGCGGTCCTCAAGCTTCAAAAGCGATGTTCGCCAAAGCGATGACCTATCGACGCATGAATCTCGGTGAGCCTTCTAAGCAACTGTTGGTGCAAGTTCAGACTCGCTATCCAAAAACTCTTGAAGCGCAGCGCGCGGCGATTGAACTCAGAATCGCGGATAAACGGTTTCAATGAGCAGCGTAAAATCTCGGCTTCAGGTCAAAACACTCATCTTGGCTCTGAGTCTGGGAATGCCTCTTGTTGCCCGGGCTGAAGACGCTCCTGACTTAAAGCGCGAGCGCCGCCTTTTTCAGAATTACCAAATGTTTAACTTGAAGCCCACCGCACAAGAGCAGTGGCAAGAAGCGATCTCGGGGGTCTCTGAGCAGAGTTATCAAATTCAGCAGGGTGATACCTTGTGGGACATCTCTGAAACCTTTTTTGGCGATACGGAGTTTTGGCCAAAGATTTGGTCCCTCAACAAAGAGGGAATTTTTAATCCTCATGCCATCGAGCCCGGTGATCAGATCCAGTTTGTGCCGGGGACCTTAGGTGAAGCACCTAACTTTGGCGCATCGCCTGGCGAGACGTCCGGCTCTGGCACATCTCTCGGCGATGCGCGTACGACAAACGAAAAAGATCAGCCTTTGACGGTCAGAGCCGGCTCGGGTGAAGACGCCGATCGAGTGGCGAAAGAATCCGACGCCATCAGGCAAAAAAAGCCCCAGTTTATCGAAGCGGATCTCTCGAATGTCGAACTGCCAACGCCGTTTGTTAAAAAGTCGGTGCGCGGGGCTGTCAATCTCCCTCAGAGTTTACCGACGTGGAAGATGCGAGTGAATGCAGATCGGCAGTACCAATTCGAGATCCGTCCTGTTTCGCGCAATCCAGGCGCTTCTGAAATCACGCTCTTGTCTTATTTGTCTGAAGAAAATACGAATGCTATTGAGGGTGAGATCGTGGAGGCCGAAGCCGGAATGCATGCGGCTCATGACAATCAGTATGTTGTCGTCAAAGCCAAGGGTGCGGCCGCTGGACAAAAATTTCTCGTGATCCGCGATGCGGGCACTCTCAAGGCTGGCGAACGTGTGGGCACGATCCACCAGATCGACGGCGAAGTCACTCTGCAAGAAACCGTGAACGCGAGCGAAGGCCTTTACCGCGCGATCGTGAACCGAGCCTATTCGCCCGTTCTTGTTGGTTCAAAGTTGTCGAGCGGTGAAGTTCAGCGCGTAGTCGTTGATGATGCGGGCGTCGGTGGCGGCGGTTCTGATGGAGCGGCCAAAGTGCTCGGAGGTCCCGAAAGTGAATCTCGAGAAATTTTTGGACCCGGCCAACTTTTGTTTTTAGACGCGGGTGCGTCGGGTGGTTTGGCGCCAGGACAAACCCTGAATATTTATCGCCGTGAATCCTCGCGGACGGAGACCGAAACCAAACAGCTCGAAAACCCACGCTTGATCGGAACGGTTCGCGTCCTTCAAACAAGCCCCGGTTTTGCGACGGCCTATGTCTCGTCAGCTATTGAAGCCATTCATGTCGGAGATTCGTCCAGCCGAGGTTCCCAGGTCAAATAAGCACCAAAAGCAGCGGAGTCTGGCTCTTGAAGAGAGTCTTCGTTATGACACGAGACTCTCTTTTCTATTTCGTTAGTTACTTGGCCGCTCACAAACTTCGCATGAATCAACAACATCGCGAACAATTGCTGCGCGCGTGGGAAAAGGGCTTGCGCCCAACCGTCCCGCAGTTTTTCAAGGTGCTCCCGGAGTTTCAAATTTTTGCAGACGCCAGCGGTGGCTTCTGGAGCCGCGGCGCCGATGAAATTGCCCGGTGGCAAGAGCGCGGAACCAGTTTTGTCAGTCCCGGTGAAGTGGGTTTTCCTCGTCGGCTGTTGCAAATGGACGAGCCGCCATGGGTGCTTGCCGTTCACGGGCCGTTGGATCTTTTGCATGAACCTAGTCTGGCGGTGGTGGGAGCGCGCGAACCACTGGAAGGTTCACTGCACTGGATGCAGGAGCATTTGGGCTTTTTGCTTCAGCGCGCGCCGCTCCCGCTCGCCAGCGGAGGGGCCCGCGGCGTCGATCAAATGGCGCACCGACTTTGTTTGCGGTATGAACGCCCCACCTTGGTTTTTTTGCCCGCGGGCCTTGCCAATCTTTATCCCAAGTCAATGGAGCAGTGGAAATTGCCGGTGCTCCAGAGTGGCGGTGCATTTGTCAGCGAATTTCATCCCCGCGCGACGATGCGCAAGTGGCATTTTCAAATGCGCAACCGGCTGATTGCCGGCGTCTCCAAGTGCACGTTGGTGGTTGAGGCCCGCCACCGAAGTGGAACATGGCTGACTGCAAAGTTGGCCCTAGAGATGGGTCGGCCGCTGGGTGTTTTGCCCGGTTCTGCCATTGAGCCCCGGCAAAGTGGTAATCTGCTTTTGATCAACGAAGGCGCGACAAGTATTTGCGATGCTCAAGATCTTGTCATGTTTTTGAAAGGTGCTTGTCAGGATGACAAAACTCACGGCGCATCCCTAGGGCAAGCCACGCCTTCAATCCACTAGATATGGGGGAGCATCTACTTTCTTGAGCTTAGATCAATGAAAGTGAAAAAATCTAAAAAAAGCCATTGAGTTTTAGTCCCTTCGCTTTCTACAATCTAGGACAAGGGAGGGGCGATGTGGGTCACGGACGACCGACGTAGTAAGGACGCTACTGCATCGCTCTGTTTTTCTCTTAAATACAAGCTGAAAATCAAACTGAAAATCAAATCACAATTGAAGTCTCTAAGAATCTAGGGCGTGTCCTAGTTCCAGATTTTTTTCAGGCGGTAAAGAGTAAAGCCGGCGAAGATCAGGTTGGGTATCCATAGTGCCAGCGCCACGGGCAACTGACCGCTTCGGGCGGCACCCTCAAGACTCACATACAAAATCCAATAAACAACGATCACGGCCAGACTTAAAATGAGTCCGTTTGATTTTATTCGGCGGTTGGTTTGCGTGCCAAGCCCGACGCCCAGGGCGCCTAAAATCACGCAGGCGATCGAGATGGCCCAGCGCTTGTGCAGTTCGGTCTTGAGAGTGCGGATCTCTTCGGGCTTTTTATCGCCCGGATTCTTAATTTTTTCTTGGACCTCTTCGATCGTCATCGACTGAGGTGATTTTTCTCGCTGCTCGATCTGCACAGGATCGATCAGGCGGACGTCAAAATCTTCAAATTTAATTTTGGTGTGTGCTTCACCTTTGCGGTGAATGTCCCCGTCGGTCAGCTGCAGTAAGATCGACTGCCCCGGCTTGTGCGGATCCGGAATAATTCGGCCGGATTTTGCAATGATGGTCAAAGGCGAAGCGGGATCGCGCTCGTCGTAGATAAATATTTTTGTCAACTCGCCGCGCTGAGTGTCAACTTCGTTGGCGTAAACAACCAAGTCAAAAAAGCCTTCAGAAAAAGTGCCTTCTTTAAGGGTGGCGGTCGCCTTGGACTGGCCTAGCTCGTTGATCAAGATCTCGAACTGACGGTTGCCCCAGGGCGCTAAATGAAAAGATGTTTGGGCTGAAACCACCGCGACGATAACGCTCAGGACGATGGCGGGAAGGATCAGCAAGCCTTGCGAGTAGCCTAAAGACTTGAGGGCCACGATCTCGGAGTCTTGGCTGAGCCGCCCGTAGGTGAGAACGACCGCAAACAACAAGGACATCGGAAAGAGGGCGGGTAAAAAGCTAATGGCAAGATACAGTACGATTTCGGCGATGACCTTGATCCCGATGCCATGGACCAAAAAAAACTCGGTCAGCCTAAGTGCCTGAAACATCAGCAAAATGAGGACAAACACGACAAGACCCAAAATCAGTCCAGGCCACATTTCAAAAAACAAATACTGAGTGGCTTTGCGCCCAGCGAACAGATTCATTGAGTTCGAGTTTAAAGAGCGGTTATCCAGAAGTCACGGCACCTCTTGCTTAATGGGGCGTCAAGTTTTAGCCTAAATGGGTGTCAAAAAAAATCTTGCTCGTCTATGACGATTACTCTGAAATGATTCGTATTCAAACCGACTTGATGAAGGTGGGTTTTGATGTTGTCGGGATCGTGAACGAAGCGCTCATGGCGGATCAACTGTTGATCTTTTACCCCGACTTGGTCGTCACGGCCGGTCGGGGCGGAAAAGTGTCGGCTGTCAGCGTCGCTCAGCGCCTCAAAGACAACGTGCGCTTCACCGCCAAGGTTGTGATCCTCCTGCCCAGCACTCAGCGCCCCACAACCGAGGAGCTGGTTCGGATTCGGATGGATGCCTTGCTCGAGATGCCGACGCAAATCGGCCGCCTTTTACAAACCTTGTCGAGGCTCCTGGGGTTAGATGCGGATCAATTAATCGACAAATACGCCAAAGCGCGGCTGGCCGAAGGTGCCAGTCCCAGTGAAATTCAGGTCCTCAAAAACCAGGCAAATGACCGGGCTAGTCGAATGGAGCGGGCTACTCGCGGGATCGAAATGGATACGAAGAGCACGACATTTGACCGCCAAAAAGTCAAAGACCGCCAACAAGAGCTCGAAAAAGACTGGGATATCAAAGAACTAGAAAAGTCAGATGAATTGCGCCGTCAGTTCACCGAAGCCCTCTTCAAGAAGAGCTGAGCCCACTTCCAAAAATGTGACCGGCCAAGACCCCCGTTTGTTTCATGGTGAAACACCCAGGCAGAGTTGACAAAAGACCCAGAATCCCCAAATTTAGGGGAGCTCGACGACACGAGATGTGGTGCTGGTTTTAGCATCACCAAACCCGGGAGGAACGATGGGCCAATTTACGAAACCAGTGACCGATGCAAATTTTGAGGCCGAAACCAAATCTGGTTTGGTTCTTGTCGATTTCTGGGCCGAGTGGTGTGGTCCGTGCCGCGCAATCGGTCCTAAGCTTGAAGAAATTGGCCAAGAAATGGGCGAGAAAGTCACCATCCTCAAATTGGATGTGGACAATAATCAAGCGGTGGCGTCGAAGTTTGGCATCCGCTCAATCCCCACGATGATTCTTTTTAAAAACGGGCAACCCGTCGATCAGGTGATGGGAAATTTACCCAAAGACAACATCATCAGCTTTATTTCGAAACATCTTTAATTTTTTTATTTTTTTTAAAAGAGGTACCGGCGGTAGGCGACACTCGAGACAAGCCCGAGGCCGGTCATCGTGGTCAGCATCGACGAGCCGCCGTAACTCAGGAGCGGTAAGGGAACACCCACGATTGGTAAAAGCCCGATGACCATACCGATATTCACGAACATATGCCAAAAGATGTAACATAAAACTCCGACGACGAGGAGCGCCCCAAACTTATCCCGGGCCGTCGAGGCGATGCGAAGTCCAATGACAAAGAGAACGGCAAAGAGCCCGACGGTTCCTAAACTTCCGATCAAACCATGTTCTTCGCTGAGAACGCTGTAGATAAAGTCGGTATGGCGCTCGGGCAAAAATTCGAGCTGTGATTGGGTGCCTTTTTGAAATCCCTTGCCGACCAAGCGGCCAGAGCCCACGGCAATCTTGGACTGAATGCTATTATACCCCGAACCTTTAGGATCATTCGTTGGCGACAAAAAGTTGATCACGCGATTTTTTTGGTAGTCGCGCAAAACAAACTCCCAAGCCACGGGGATCGCAATAATGCCGACTCCGATCACAACTGCCAAAATGCCTTTCCGGATCTTCATGAAGATCAGCATCGAGCCGCTGATCGCCGCGATCATTAAGCCGGTTCCAAGATCAGGCTGCTCCACGACAAGTCCAAACGGGATCAGCATGAGCGCCAGGGGAAGGGCCAACTGGCGCAGGCCCATGCCGGGACCGTTGGTCGAGCGGTGCGAGAGGGCTTTGGCCATCACCATGATCATCGCGAGCTTCATGGTCTCAGAAGGCTGATAACTAAAGAAGCCCAGATCAATCCAGCGCTGAGCCCCCAGGGCCACGTGGCCAAAAAGAGTGACGTAGATAATCGCGCACAAGTTGGCAAAGTAGACGAAGTACGCCAGGCGGCTGACAATTGTGTACTCGATAAACGTGATGATGAAAAAGACGCTCCAACCAGTGGCCAAGAAAATCAACTGTTTGACGAAGAGGGGTTGAACGTCTTGCGAGTGCGGACCATGTGTCGCGCTAAAAAGATTCATGAGTCCGATGACGTTCAAGGCCAAGATAACGAAAACCAAATTCCAATCGATCTTTTTAAATATCGTGCGTTGTGTAACGTGCAGTCTGATATCCGCCATTTATTCGCCTTCCACGGGTGCGGGAGCTTCGACAACCGCTGCCTGGGGTCCTTTAGCCAACGCTTCGGCCGTTCTTTCGGGGTAATGTTTAGCAAAGTAAGTGCGCATGATTTCGCGAACGACCGGGCCTGCGCCTGAAGATCCGTGGCACGAGTGTTCGGCCAAGGCGGCCACCACGATTTCAGGATTATCGGCAGGTGCGAACGCGACGAACCAGCCGTGGTGACGCTGATTAATGGGACGATTTTCACATTTGGAGTAAATATCATTGGCTGCAAAGCTGCGAACCTGGGCCGTTCCTGTTTTACCGGCAATTTCAAATCCGGGGATGCGAACCGCTCGGGCTGTACCGCGAGAGCCCTGAACAACTCGCCTTAAGCCTTCTTTGACCGTTTTAAAAGTCGCCGCGTCGACGTGAATGCCCGTGCTTTGTGGTTGTTGGAGATCGCGCAAAACCACCGGCTGAGTCTCGCGCATGACTTTGCCCTCGAGATCCGCAACTTTTTTAATCAAAAAGGGCTTCACCACTTTACCTTCGGTGCCAATGGCTAGGTACGAAACCGCAAGCTGAAGGGGGGTTGCCTGCACAAAACCTTGTCCGATCGCGCTGCTTAAATTTTCGCCGGGTTGCCAGTCTTCGCCCGTCGCTTGTTTTTTCCAGGCACTATTCGGCATCAGGCCCGAAGCCTCGCGCGGCAGCTCCACACCCGTTTTTTGGCCGATGCCCATGGTCGAAATGTAGTTGTACATTTTTTCGATCCCGAGCGAGATCCCCATTTTATAAAAAAAGACGTTCGAACTGCGCTCGATCGCTTCAAAGATGGTGATCGTCCCGTGACCGCCGCGCAAGTGATCATGGTAGTTGCGGTTTCCAAAGCGCAAGGAGCCGGGGCAATTGATTAGAGTCGTTGGCGTTATAATGCTTTCTTGCAAAGCTGCAACGGCGATCAGAGCCTTAAAGGTCGAGCCAGGCGCAAAGAAATCTTGAATGACTTTATTGCGTAAGGGTTTGAAGGGATCGTTGATCAGCTTACTCCAGACGGCGCTCGAAATGCCGGCTGCAAAATCATTGGGATCAAAACTGGGGTTCGAAATCCAGGCCAAGACTTCGCCGTTGGACCGTAGGGCCACGACGCCGCCAATACGGCCTTCTCCCGAAAATGTTTTCCAAGCCGCTTCTTGGAGATCGCGGTCAATCGTCAAAATGACGTTGGCGCCGGCGGTTGATTCTTTGTCTTTTATTTGCTCGCCGTAAATGTTAGGGGTTTGCGTGACGGCTTCGCGTCCAAAGGCATCGACCTGCACGTACTGATAACCACTGTCGCCGCGAATATCGCGCTCGAGAATCTCCTCGATTCCAAACTTACCGACGATATCGCCCTGCTCAAACTGCAAACCTTTATAGAGTTCGTTGTAGATTGGGATCTGGCGTTTTGAAATCTCGCTGACGTAGCCAAAGAGCTGGGCGCCATTGTCTTTGAGTGGATAGGAGCGCATGACAGCTTCGCGGATCTCGAGGCCCGGTGTATCCAAACGAATTCGTTTGAGCCTAAACACTTCGTCACGGCTGAGGTTTTCTTTGATTCTGACGATCGCGTAGGGCCCATTTTGCCGGCGGCTGCGTTGCACCCGCTGAACAATCTTTTCGGGCTCGGTTCCCAAGATAGGCGCAATGACCGCGGCGACGCTCTCTAGATTTTTGATGTACTGAGGCGAGAGGGTCGCTTCAAACCCAGGTCTATTTTCGACTAAGATGCGGCCCTCGCGGTCGAGCATCAGTCCGCGCGGAGCGGCCACTTTGATCTGCTTGATCCTGTTTTTTTCAGAGAACTCGCGGAGCTCGGCCCCTTGAAAGACTTGCAGGTACCAGAGTCGCATCGAAAAAATCAAGACGGCCACGGTGATAACGAAATAGAAAATACGAAAGCGGGGCAGAAGCTCTTTGGTTTCATCGGGATTTTGAATGTAATCACTCATTCTTCAACTCCTCCGAGGTTCAGCGCCGAATCATCCCCAGTCAGGCGGTCGAGCCACTGCATGACAAAATATTGTGGAATGCTCGCCAGAGGAGTTAGGATCACTTCGGTAAAGCGGCCAAAAAAGTGCAAGTCGGCGGGATTCGCCTCAATTAGGCGTGAAAGTAAAAAACTGGTGATGTGCCAACCAAGCGTCAGGGCCACGCTTCCCATTGCAAAGTAACGAGCGCCCGGCCAGAAGGCGTGCGCCTTGATCGAAGAACCAATCGGAACCAGGATGAAGAGGACGGCCCAAAAGAATCCAATCGAGATACTCGAAAAAGGCAAGAATAAGAGCGCCAGTAAATAACTCAAGAGAAGTGCATGGCGCAGTGATCGAAATAAAATAAAATAGAGAATAAGATTCAGCCACAGCTGCGGCGCGGGTACGCTTCCAAGCAAAAGCGGCCACACTGTCGTTTGCAGGCTGGCGATGACCAGGGCCCAGGCAGACCAAATTAAAATGATTTTTAACTTGCCGACGTAGTTCACTTCGGTTTGGGCTCCGTTTCGGCAGAGGTGGGGGGCTGCAGAGCCCCAAGGGCGAAGCGGTTCGACAGATCTTCATTGGCGGCATTTATGATCACAAAAACTTCTTCGAGCTTGTCTGTATCAACCACGGGTTTTAGGTTCACTCGAAGTGAGGCCGCATATAGCTTGTTCTCGATCTCATCAACAATGGCCACCGGAAAACCCTTTGGGAAAATGTTGTCAATTCCGCTGGTGACGATGAGATCACCTTTTTGAATGTCGCCCGATTTTTCGACGTAACGAAGCACCGCTGCGTCGGGGCCTTTGCCTTCGACGATCCCGCGTGCGCGTGAGCGGGCCACGAGTCCATCAACAACCGCGTAACGGTCCGACACCAAAAGAACTTGAGAGGTAAAGACATCGGGACGAAAGACATAACCCACGACACCTTCGGTCGAGATCACGGCTTGGCCCGCTTTTAGGCCATGGTGCGAACCTTTGCTGATGCGGATCGTGGCGTGATCGGTCAAAAGATCGCGCGAGATCACGCGGGCAACGATGGTTTGCATCTTGGTCTTCGCCTGAAAATCAAGCAGTCCCAGGAGCCGGGCGTTTTCTTTTTGCAGTTCTTTCATCTCAACCAGTTGGGATTTAAGCCGTCGATTGTCGTCGGCGATTTTTTGACTGGTTCTTTTGATGTCGATCAAATTGATATAAAGTGCCGTTGTGCCCCGCACGCCATCGCTGAAGGAAAAAAAGCCATTTTGGACGATGCCGGCCATGAAGGAAAAAGGCTGGTCAAACCACGGAGCGTCCGAGGGGCGCTGCTGCATGTTGATCGACACGAGTGGCAAAAGCGCAGCCGCAAGCCAAACGGCGGCCTTGCGCAAGTCAAAGTTGAACCAATTCAAGTTTCACCTCTAGATGGGGTTCTTCCTCTAAATCGTCGCAAACTGGTGCAGCAATTGCAAAACATTTGCGAGGATTTCCTCTTGAAAATCGTCTCGAGAAAGAGTCAGATGAACTCCTCATGGGCCAGCGGACAGGCGAAAACGACGGCAAGATTGGTCGGCAAATTTGTAATCGGGAGGCTAGCCTCAAGGTTCATGAAGAAAAGTTCCTAAAGAAGTGATGACGTGCAAATTTGAACCGATGGGGAGTGCCAGATGAAGCGTGGGATGTTCGATCGACTCAAAAGTGATATGAATAAAGGTGGATTCAACGCCAAGAGTGTTGTGGCTTTGCTGATTTTTGGTGCGATCATCATCGTCTTCGTTTTGTTCGGAATGACAGGCGCGCAAAACGCGACCGGATCTGGAGCTGCCGCACAAGTGAACGCGACTTTGATCTCAGCGGCTGACTTACGACAAGAAGCCCAACGTCTCGAGCAAATGTACGCGCCCATGTTTGGCGGTCAAATGGGCTCAGACACTCAGCGTCAATTCATTCGGCAGCAAGCGCTCGAGAATTTGATCTCGACCGAGCTGATGGCTCAGGGGGCGAACAAAATCGGCATCTTAGCAACAGATGAAGAGGTTAAGAACGTCATCGTCCGCGAAATTCCGGCCTTTCAAGATAATGGCAAGTTTCAGCGCGAGCGCTACCTCGGAATTTTGCAAGCCAACCGTTGGACACCCGGCGAGTTTGAAACGCGTATTCGCAAAGAGCGCCAAACCCAGCGCCTCAGACGTCTGTTTGAGATCGTCGCGTCACCCACGACCCAAGAACTCGAAAAAAACAAAGAGATGCGTGAGCGCAAGCGCAATGTGGACTTCGTCCGTATTGAAAAGAGCGTCGTCGTGAGCAAGATGCCTGTGTCGGACGCCGATGTTCAAGCGCGTCTAGCAAAAGAGGACTTCGCGAAAAGAGTCCAATCGGAGTTCGAAGTTAACAAAGATCAGTACGGCACTGAAGAGCAAGTGAAAGCTCAGCACATCCTGGTAAAGACCAATCCCGGCAAGCCTGCTGATGACAAAGTAGCTTTAGACAAGATCAAGCAAATCGCTCAGCGCGCTGGCAAAGAGGACTTCTCGAAGCTCGCCGCAGAGGTTTCTGAAGACCTCGGCTCCAAAAAATCAGGCGGGGATTTGGGCTACTTCGGTAAAGGCAAGATGGTTCCAGCTTTTGAAAAAGCGGCGTTCTCGCAAAAGGTGGGAACGATCAGTGAGCCCATTAAGTCTGATTTTGGCTACCACTTGATCAAGGTCACCGACCGCAAAGCGGCCGTTGAGCCCAAGGTTGAACTCGCGCGCATCACGATCGGCCGTCGGTTGATCGCAGCTGAGCGTTACGAGGAAGAAGTTAAAAAAATCGAAGAGGCGCTTGCGAAAGGTGAGACTTCGACGGTCGAAAAATTTGTCAATGATCTGGGGCTGTCTTGGGACGAAACCGGCTATTTTGAGATCGGTCTTGAAGCCGCTCCGAAATTGACAAGCCCCGTGGCGACGTCTTTAGCCTTGGAAGTCAGTCAAGCGCAGCCATGGCCCAAAAAACTCGCGCGTGATGGCGGCACCTTGTACCTCGTCAAATGGAAGGGCGATAAACGTGAGCCGCTTCCGGCCGGAGAAAAAGTCGCCGAAAACTTGGAGCGCGAGCGGTCGTCTGATTTGATGAATTCTTGGCTCGAGGCCGTCAAGAAAGACTCGACGATTGAGCGCAATGAAACGCTGTTGAATAGCCTGTAGTTTTGGGTCCCGCCGTGCGTGCTCGTTTTTTTCGGATTTATCATGTCCCAGTGGTCATCCAAGATAAAGTCGAGCGCGCAGACGTGCGAGTCTGCCTCGAAAGTGGCGTCGATCCGCTCTCCGGGATGACGCTCAATCTCACGCAAGTTGACTCGGCGGCTTCGCAATACCAAATTCAAATCAAAGATCAAAGTTTTGAAAGTGGCCGCCATTTTTTTAGAGAAATGCTGAACTTTTGGCAGCGTGAGTTGAGCCAGACGGGCGCCCAGCTGGCGGAGCTGACGCTGGCCGGCCTTTCATCACCGCAAGGCTGGTTCTGGCAGCAGGGCCTGGTAGATCCCTTAGTAAAAACTCGCGTTTGGACTCAAGTCCGATTTCAGCAGGAGCTGCGCCAAGGTTGGACCGACTATTTGATTCCGGAAGCGGCTATGCGTGAAACTTCTTTGCCAATTTCTCAAATCTCGGTCACAGTCGCTGGCGAAAAAGAGATTGCGGCTCAGTTGGCACATCAATGCCCGGCCGCCATCCGAGCCAGCTTCCGGGACGACGCAACCGGTGAATCGTGGGGATACAAAAAATGAAGAAAAGAGATCTGTTCGGTGACGAAGAATCAGAAGTCAAAGGTGAAGACTTTGAGACCATGCTGAATCAAAGCATGAACGTCACCCGCCGCAAGGTGGGAGAAAGCTTTAAAGGCGAGATTCTCTCGATCGGAAAAGAGCAGGCCTTTATTTCAACCGGCACGCCCACCGATGGTCAAATTCCGACGCTCGAGCTTTTGAGCCCCGACAAAGTTTTGCAATTTAAGACGGGCGACGTGATCGAAGTGCGGGTGTTGCGCGTTCGCGAAGGCGAAATGCTTTTACGCCGTGAAGATGCCAAGGGTGCCGCAGCCGGTTTTGAAAACCTTGAAGATGCTTTCGACATGGAACTTCCGGTCGAAGGTAAAGTCCTTGAAGTCGTCAAAGGCGGATACCGCGTGCAGATCGGCAATGCCAAAGCCTTTTGTCCCATCAGCCAGATGGATCTTCGCGCGGGAGCCGACTCGGCGACCCACGTCGGTCAAAAATACGAATTTTTGGTGACCCAGTTTGAAGAAAAAGGCCGCAACATCGTGGTTTCGCGCCGCCGCTATCTTGAACAGCAAAGAACCGAGAGCGAAGGTCAATTTTTGCAAACCGCAAAGCCGGGTGATCTTTTTACCGGTACCATCATGCGCATCGAGAAGTTCGGCGCCTTTGTCTCAATCGACAATGGGCTTGAGGGTTTGATTCCAATTTCAGAAATGGCGTGGGGCCGTGTTCAAAATCCGGGTGATGTCGTGACTATCGGTCAAAAAGTACCCGTGGCTTTGATCAAAGCCGAAGAGCAGGGCGATCGTTTGCGCCTGTCGTTTTCGATGAAACAAGCGGGCGGTGAATCGGATCCGTGGCTCAAGGTCATGAATCAATGCCCAGTGGGCACCATCATTGAAGGCACGGTCGATAAAAAAGAAAACTTCGGTCTCTTTGTTCAGCTGGCTCCGGGGATCAGTGGTCTTTTACCGCGCTCAAAGTGGCGGGACAGCAGTGAGGCTTCGCAGTACGAGTCGAAGAAAAAAGGCGATAAAATTCAAGTGATGGTTCATCAAGTGCAGTTCGAAGAAAAGCGCCTGACCCTTGGGCTTCCTTCAGAAAAAGAAGACAGCGAGTGGCGCGACCACGCGGGAGCCGCGAGCGGCCCAGCAACCAAGGGGCTCGGCCCCCTGCGTGTTCTCTTCAAGAAGTAAGAGTGCCTGCTTCCCTTTGCCGAAGCGGGGGGGGCCCCGGGGGGCGCCGGCGGGTGGCGCGGGCGGCGG
>JBKCUU010000123.1:0-10770 GCA_046318155.1 Bdellovibrio sp.
AGCGAGTGAGATCGAAAAATCACGAGTTTTGAGATTTCGCTCGTCAAGAAACGACACTTCATTCTGCGGAAAAAATTTGACTCGCACGGTGGCTGATAGCTCATTTTCTTTCAGCAAAATTTCAAATCGCGGGTGAAAACCCAACTTCAGCATCTCGGTCTTAATCTCGTTGTCCAATTCGAAAACGGCCGACTGCTCTTGCCTCTTGAACTCGGGCGATTGACTCAAAACAAAGTCTTGAAAGATCGAGGCCATTTCGCGCCAATCATAGGCGCCCGGAAGCGAGCAGTGAACGGCCTCTGGCAACGTCCACATCAACACTTTGGCAGACCCCAAGTCCACTTGATGGCGCGCGATCTGACCTGAGTTCAGCAGGTAAGGAACAACGGGATCTTGCTCGGTCGCCACGATCAAAAGCGGCGTGGGATCGTCCTTGAGCAACGGAAAAAACGCATTTCCTTTCCAGAAATCTTTTTTTCTCTGGCTCCAATCCGTGGGCCAGCGGATCCAACTCGCATCTTCGATCGGGCCTGTGTAACCCTTGGCAATCTTATCCAAAAGATCCTGCAAAAAATAATCTTTGCGAAGAGTCGCATCTTCTTGACCCAAGTGCGACAGACGCTTGCGTGCCCACATGTTGGTCAACAACGAGCGAAAGCGATGATTGAGGTGATAGTCCAGCGTCTCTTGTAAATTGACCGGGGGGCAAAACAGCAGGGTGCTGTTGACCCATGGCCGAGATTGCTGCAGCGCTTGCATGATGTGAGTAAAAAGTTGGCCATTACCGCCCATCGAAATGCCCAGCAAATGCAAACTGCTCACCAAGCGCGAAATGGGTTCGGATTTTTCACGCAGATGCTTGAGCACATGAAGATTTTGAAGACCCTCGTCCATACCGCCAAAAGATCTTACTTTATTGCGGGCGACAAAATCAGATCCGGTCATGCTCTCGATCGCCAAGAGATGAAAAGGGCTTTGCTCGAAAAGCTGCATCAACAGGTAGCGCTCAGCATACATCTGATCGATATTCGAAAAGATCCCCAGGCGAAACACCACCATCGGTCGAGGTTTGTCGTCTTTCAGACCCAGCAAAGCATGAGCAACGGTACCGTTTGGAAACCGCATTGACACCTGCCGAATCCGCGGATGCTCTTTGAGGCGCAAGCGCGTAAACATGACATCGTAAAAGTTGCGCAGGCCATTGGTCGAACCATTCTGCAAAGTTTGCGCGCACTCGTCTTTGTATGAGTTCCATTTTTGCGAAAACTCGGCAAAATTTTTCACCTCGCGGGGCTCACGATTTTGCCACTCGCAGGTCAGCGAAAAGACTTTCTGTTTTCCGGTCGGTTCGTATTTCAAAAAATCTGCCCGGTAAAGAGGCGTGAGCAGATCGTCCTCGCCTTGAACCGAAGGGGCAAAATCTGCTTGAAACTGAAAAAACGGACTTTGAACCGAATCAAAGAGGGCTGTTCCCGACCGGGTTTGAGACGCGACCTGTCCGAATGCGAGCCCAAAAAAAGTGAAATAGAGGGCCAAAAAAGAGGCAAACATGCTCGTTGGTACCATATTTGGTGCGGCTCGCCAATCTTTGACCCGGGTTTCTCGGTCCTGCCGAGTTTTGGCTCTGTGCAAGAGGGCTCGACGGGCTGCGAGAAGACACCTAGGATTGAAACTTCAATCGAGCTCGTTATCGATTTACACCGATCGCCTCTGCAATCTTTGAGACTGATTGCAGAGGGATCTTTGAGACTGATTGCCGCAGGCAATCTTTGAGACTGATGAAAGGACTATTCATGTCTTCCGACTCCTCTCTGCAAACGGATTATTTTACCCCGCAAGAATCACATTTGAATCACCCGCTTTTCGTCAATGCTCTGCAATCCATCGACGAAGCCGGAAAATTGATCAACTGCGATCCCAACATTTTGGTTCGCTTGAAACGCCCCAAACGCGGCATCACCGTCAGCATCCCCGTCCGCATGGACGATTACTCGATCAAAGTGTTCACGGGCTTTCGCGTTCAGTACAACTCGACGTTGGGGCCTTACAAGGGCGGTATCCGTTATCATCAAGATGTTTGTTTTGGTGAAGTCGCGGGTCTGGCCGCGCTCATGATGATCAAAAACTCGGTGATGGGTCTTCCTTATGGCGGCGGTAAAGGGGGCATCACCTGTGATCCCACCAAACTTTCGCGCACAGAAAAGCAAAATCTCACGCGTCGCTATACCTCTGAGCTGGGGCCCTTTATCGGGCCCGCTAAAGATATTCCTGCACCTGACGTTGGAACAGATTCGCAAACAATGGCTTGGATGATGGACACCTACTCGCAAGAGCAAGGTTTTGCCGTTCCTGGTGTCGTCACAGGTAAACCCGTTGAAATTGGTGGTTCCTTGGGCCGTGCTGGTGCGACCGGTTTGGGTGTGGTCTTTGTTGCCGAGCGCGCATTTGAACGTGTCGGCAAATCCATGAAGGGCGCGACCATTGCCATCCAAGGTTTTGGTAACGTGGGTTCTCACGCGGCACTGTACGCCCATGAACGCGGCGCTAAAGTCGTCGCAGTCAGCGATGTCAGCGGCGCAATTTACAACGGTGATGGTTTCAATATTCCGGACGTGATTGATCACATCAAAGAAAACAAAACTTTGATCAATTACCCTCGTTGCCAGCACATCACCAACGAAGAACTTTTACTTCTTCCGGTTGACGCCCTCTTCCCTTGCGCTCTCGAAGCCCAGATCACGGAGAAAAATGCCGACAAAGTTCAGGCGAAGATGATCGTCGAAGGCGCCAATGGTCCTGTGACTAATGATGCGACAAAAATTTTGCATGCCAAAGGGGTCTTCGTTATTCCAGACATTATCGCCAATGGTGGTGGTGTGGTCGTGAGTTACTTTGAGTGGGTGCAAGATATCATGTCGTTCTTCTGGGACGAAGATGAGATCAACAACCGCTTAAAAGCGATTATCACAAAGGCTTTTGACAAGGCCTACACGATGTCGAAAGAAAAGAATGTCGACATGCGCGCGGCGGCCATGGCTGTTTCAATTGACCGACTTCAAAAAGCGATGCTTCTCCGCGGACTGTATCCTCGATGATGCCTCTTTGGAAATTCTTGCCTCCTGCATGGGCCCATCAATTGGCGCCGATGGGAGTTCGTTTTCTGAGCGATCTTGAATCGCCCATCTCGGCCAAGTGGAAGCCTTTCACTTGGAAGGGTGTTTCATTTTCGAATCGCCTCGGGATCGCAGGCGGCGTGGATAAGAATGCCGATTTGGTCACTTGTTGGCCGAAGCTGGGCTTTGGCTTTGCCGAAATCGGTACCGTCACCCCTCGCCCCCAAAACGCCAATCCCGGAACAATTGTCGACCGCGATTGGGACGCGCACTTGCTCTGGAACAAAATGGGTTTTCCGAACGATGGCCAGTGGGATGTTCGCGCCCGCCTCGAATCTGCGGGACCACAATCCATTCCCTTGTTTTTAAATGTCGGTAAAAATCGCGACACGCCCGCCGAAAAAGCCCATGAAGATTATGCTGAAGTGGCGCGAACATTAAGTCCCTATGTCGATGCAATCGTGCTCAATGTCTCGAGCCCCAACACCCAAGGCCTGAGATCGCTGCAATCCAAAGACAGTTTGGGTGCCCTTGTTCGAACCGTGGCTCTCAACTCTTTTGGCAAACCGATTTTGGTTAAGTTCTCTCCCGACGAAGATGAAACAGCGCTTGCGCAAAGTCTCGACGTGGCCGCCAGTGAAGGTGCAAATGGTTTTGTTTTAACCAACACCACTGTGCAAAGACCCCCAAATTCTGGCTTCCCAGAAACCGGCGGGCTTTCGGGCCGCTTTCTTCAGGACCTGTCGAAGAAGTCGCTGAAAGTCGCTGTTCGTCATTTTAAAAACGCCGTGACACAGCCGCTTCTCGTCTCGGCCGGCGGAGTCCTCTCTCCAGCTGACGTCATAGAAAGACTAGATTTGGGTGCCGATCTTGTGCAAGTGTATGCTGCCTTGGTTTTCGAAGGTCCGACCTTCGCTCGCCAAACGGCCTCGTATGTTCATGAGAAGGGGTTGCAATGACCGACGCCAAACCCGTGCGCTCTCGAACTCGCAAAGTCCACTGGATCACAGTGGTCGCGGGATTTGTGCGTAAAGGGAAAATGGTTTTGGTGGGTCAAAGGCCCGAGAACCATTCTTTGGCCGGGCAATGGGAGTTTCCGGGTGGCAAAATCGAATCGGGTGAAACTCCCGAAGAAGCTCTGGCCCGCGAACTCTCTGAAGAGCTGGGTATCGAAGCTGAAGTCGGCGAGCTAAAATTGGCCTGCACTCATCACTACGGTGAAGTGAACATCTTGATTCTTTTTTACGAAATTTTGTTTTGGAAAGGTGAGCCTAAAGCGAAACATCATCTGATGCTCGAATGGATCGAGCCGGCCGATTTGGAAAACCGGCAAATCCCTGAGGCCAATCGCAAAATCTTAAACCGTATTTATAAAGCGTTGGGAACAGAATGGCCAAAGTCGCGCTCTTGACAGAGACCTTAAGTCCTTTGGCCCTCAATCTGGCGCTGGCGCTCGAGCAGCAAAAGCAAGAGGTGGTTTTAATCACCTCGCGCGGAGAGGCCGACAAAGCCCCCGCCAACATTCGCGTGATCAGCCCGTTTCGCCGCTGGTCAAGCCTCGAGGCCCTGCGTGCTCTCCCCAGTTTAATCGCTGAAAATTATGATGTGTTTCATTTTTTGTTTCCTACAGTTGAGTCGCGTCCGCAAGCAGCGCAGTGGATGCTCGCTGCCTTTGCTCGCAGCTTGCCGCATAAAGTGGTCGCCGCCTCTTTTTCAAATATTCAAAATATCGCAGGCTGGAAGAATGAAAAATTCATCTCGCTCTTAGACCTTGCACTTTTTCCGAACCGATCTTTTTTGATGCAGATGAAACGTAGGCGTACGTTCGGATCGCACACGCTGGCCGAAGTCCTCCCTCCACTCGAGTGGATGACGTCAGACACAAACACCCGCTTTCGCGAGGAAACTCATCGCTTAATCGGAAGCTTGCGCTCTTTTTTGGTCTTGCCTGAACTTCAGAAGGGGCCCGAATGGCTGACGAAATCGCCGTTGGACTTTGTCGTTCTGCGCCCGCCACCGAGACGGGGCTCGAGCCATCCGCACGTGTTTTACACAGGGGATTTGTTTCCGGCCGAACGCGACGCTTTTTTGCAAAGAGCCCAAGCCTTGTGCCTTTTGTTTGGCGATTATTCGGTCCTTGAACTTCAACTTTTTCATCAATGGTCCGAGGCTCACCACTTGCCGGTGATTGCGACAAAACACCAACTCGAACTTTGGCCGGGACTGTGCTGGCACACAAAATCAGGTTGGGTTCTTGAAGACACACCGGACCCTTTGCAGGCGCTACTCGTCGAAAACCCTACGCTCACGCTCGAGCGTGGATTTGAAAACTACCCCCACCGCGAATTGGTCGATTCAACGTTGAACGAGCTTTTGCGTTTGTATCAAAAGTCATTCAAGCTTCGCTGGACTTGACCCTCTAACCCGGCGCCTTCATTCTAGGAACGATGGCGACCGCAAAAAACTCAAAGAAGATCGAAAAACTCAAGATTTGCCTCGTGGCCTTTAAGTTTCCAATCTTGGGGCGAGCCACCGACACGGGTTTTTTATGGCCTATTGCCAAAGGCCTTGCGCAAAAAGGTCATTCGGTGACCGTGATTGCCGCTCGCAGTCCGCTCGGCAAACAAGAGGTTGAACGCGATGGCGTTCGAGTTTTTTATCTCTTTGAAGGCTTTCCAAACTGGTCACATCTTTCTTTTGAAGAAGCCGCTTATCTGAAGTTTCTAGAGCTGCATTCAAAAGAGCCTTTTCAGCTGATGCACGGAATGGATCGCACCGCCTACCGCATCGGCCGCCGTAAGCGCCACTTAAGGCTTCCCGCCGTGGCCTACGACGTTGAGGCCACGCAAATGTCGCAGCTCTTTTCGATTTTAGGAATGGCGCACGAGTCTGTGGGTTCGTTGCTCTCAACGGGCGTCGCTGTGATTTACAAATTTTTGACGACGTACTTTGGCGGCGATCGCGATTTGCTGAAAACCGCAGACGGTGTTTTTGTCACCTCTCCGCAACAACGCATTTTTTTAGAGCGCTATTATCTGTACCCGGATTACCATACCTACACGGTACCGTACGGCATCGAATTGGGTGATCTTTCGCCGCAACCCGAAGCGCATGAACTGCGCAAGAAAAGTAAAATTCCCGACGGCGCGCACATCGTCTTAACGATTACTGACATGAGCGAACCACAAGAAATGCTCAATGTCCTGAGGGCGTTTGAACGGGTCGCAGTCAAAAAACCGAACACCTACTTGGTCATTGTCGGGAATGGTCCGGGCTGGAAGACCATCGAGTTCGAAATGCTGAGTTTGGCCTTGGGCTCTCGGGTCAAGATGACCGGAGCCCTAAAACCCGAAGATGTTTCGGACTGGATCTCGGTGGCCGACGTCTTTTTAAACATGAGTTCCCGGACCACGGGTTTTGAGCCCGCGATGATCGAAGCCATGGCCCAGAAAAAAGTGCTCATCGGCTCTGAAGTCAGCCCGATCGCGAACATTGTCGAGGATGGACAAGACGGGTTTTTGCTTCGCCCGGCTGACGTCGATTCGCTTTCGCATTTACTGGTCGAATTGTTTTCGGGATCGCTGCCTTCAATCGAGATTGGACAAAGGGCGAGGGACAAGGTGACAAGCTTATTTGATACAAAAAAGATGATTCAGTCCGTCGAAGAAGCCTATGAGAGGATCCTAGACCGCTAGAGCGATGTGTCACCTCGCTGAGTTCTAGCCAGACCCTCTCAAACCTGTATAATTAGTCCTGTTATCAATAACTTAGGATGCGTGGATGACCAAAGCAGATTTGATCAATTTGATATCTGAAAAAGCTGGAATTACTCGAGTCAAAGCCGAGACTGTTGTCAACACCATCTTTGATTCGATGGTCGAATCGCTGATGCGCGATGACCGTATCGAGATTCGTGGATTCGGTTCATTTGAAAACCGACGATACGGTTCTTACAAAGGCCGGAACCCTCGCACGGGTGAAGTCATCAACGTGAAAAAGAAAAAGGTTCCGTTTTTCAAAGTGGGCAAAGAGCTCAAAGAAGACGTCAACAAAGAATAGGAATGCACTCAGTTACTTCGCAAGTGACCTCTTAAATTATGAATTCTTCATTGGAAAGAGTCTGAGCTCTTGCAGGCGACTGAGATCTGTGAGCGCCATAAATAAACGCTCAAGCCCCAAGGCAATTCCTGCCGTTGGCGGCATGCCACTCTCGAGGGCTCGAAAAAAATCTTCATCTAAAGTAACCGCGCCCTTTCCAAGCTCGGCTTTTTTCTGCACGTCTTGGGCACTTCGCTCACGCTGGATTTTGGGATCATTCAGCTCGTGGTAGGCATTGGCGAGCTCCATCCCCTTCCAGTACAGCTCAAACCGATCGCCCCAGCCCTCAGGCGTGAGCCGCGCAAGTGCCGCCTGAGAAGGCGGGTACTCAGCGACAAAGAGTGGAGATTTTGACGACAGACGCGGCTCAATTTTTTCGAGAAAGATTTGATAAAAGGCATCGTCAAAATCTGAAGACTCTTGGATTTGCAAACCTAACTTCTTGGCCAAAAGAATCAATTCTTTCGCCGTCGTTGTGACCTTCAGTTCAAAGCCCGTCTCTTGGGCAAACAGGTCTCGCATGGTGACATCGGTCGCCTTTTTTGAAAGCGGACGCTTCATTGATTTTTGTAAGAACCGAATCAAATCCAGACAGTCTTTTCGAATCACGCTCAAGTCCGCACCGGGGCGGTACCACTCCAGCATCAGAAACTCGGGCTGATGATGATCTGAAATTTCGCCGTTACGAAAACAAGAGCGGATTTCGAAAACCGAGCCATATCCAGCCGCCACTAGTTTTTTAAGGTGCAGCTCGGGACTCGTCGGTAAGAAGAAGCGTTCTTGCCGGCGGCCCATTTTAAACTCGGTCGTAAACGGGTCTAAATGAGGCTCGGTGCCAGGGCAGATCACCAAGGTCGGCGTTTGAACCTCTAAAAAATCACGGCGCTCAAAAAATTGCCGGACGCTTTTTAGAAATTGAGTCCACTGCTGTAAAGTTTGAGTTGAAACCGTTAAGGGGGCCGCCTCAGCGAGGTGCGGCGCCAGCAGCCCGAGATGTAAAATTCTTCTTTGAGCATCAAGCTCAACGCCAACCCAGTCGTGAACTCGAAAAAGCGAGAGCAGATCGGCCACGCTCCCCTGGCTCCCAGCAAATTCGAGCCGTGCCGTCGGCGCGAATTTGAGCGCGCTGCCGTCATGGAAACGCAGTTTTTTGAGTTCGACGGCTTGCAACTTGAGACACAGCTTGCGAGGGCCCACCTGAAAAGTGGGGTAATTCGCCTGGGCCAAAAGCTGCTCGCGCGTCACAGAGATACACCCGCAGGCATCATCACTCGGCTGCACTTTGGAGCCAGTACTGCCGACTTTTGAGAACGCGTGGGCCCTTCGCCTGGCGGCTTGTAATGAACGCTGGCGGGACTTGCGTCCATCACCGAGACCCAGCCCAATCGCAGCAGATCCGAAATTGTCATTTCTCCTGAGGCCCGAAGATTATGCCAAACTTGCTTGGAGTAGCGATTCGCCAAGCGCTTCGACAAATTCGACATGCGCATTTTCGAACCTGAATCTTGCAAGAGCTTATCGAGAATCGCCAGACCGCGGTTCATTCCGATAAACTCATACGGGAACTGCAGGCCGCGCTCCATGGCCCAGGTGGACCAGTCGCTGATACCCCAAAGAGGATGGCGGCCTTGATCCATTTCTTTTGCTAAGGCATTAACGGCTGTTTCGAGCTGGGTAAAATTAAGTCCGTTGCGATTTTTATCGCTCATATCCCAAAGTGCGCGCGTGATGGCTGAGGGTTTCAAAATTTCGATGCCGGCACCTAAGAGCAAAAGCTGCTTTTGCAATTGAGCTGAAATCGTTCCGCCCATGCCAAAATCCAAAATGTTGACCTTCAATCCCGTCTCGCTGACATCGACCATGAAATTTCCTTGGTGCATATCGGCGTGGAAAAAACCTGATTTAAACAGGAGCTCCTCGAGCCAGACGCGAGCAATTTGCTCAACCACACCCCGTTTTAAATCCGGAATCGAGTCCTTGTAATCCTCGGCAACTGAATCTAGTTTTTTTCCTTTGATTAAGTCTGAAACCATCAGCAAAGAATTGCGATCATAGTCAAAGATTTCGGGAACTGAGATGTCCAAAGTATTTTTGTAAGTTGATCCCTCAAAGAAACCGCGGGTGGTGTAAACCTCACGGCCTTTCAATTGGCGGACGATTGTTTCACGTAAGCTCAGTTCTTCACGCACCGTCTTGGTCAGGTCTGAGACGATCGGAGCTAAAAGTGGAAACCCACCTTGGCGTAAAACGGGGTGAGCATCCAGTTTGGGCGCAATCAAAGTGAGGATGCGGTGATCCTCATCCACTCGTTGTTCGATACGTGGTTTTAAAAAGCGGATGACGACATCACGGCGGCCCTGGGCGGTTCGAATGCGCCCCTTATGCACTTGCGCCATCGTTCCTACGCCAAGAGGCTTAAGATCATAGTCCATCCATTGATAAGTCCCCCGTTCGCGCTCGATCATGTCTTGCACGATCATGGGCGGCACCGACGGCGCTTTGGACTCAAGCTTACGAAAGATCTCGAGCAGATCGGCGCTCATGTTCGATTCGCGGGCGACGATCTGAAGTAATTTTTGAAATTGAGGGCCACCCGAAAGAATCATGATCTCGAACTTTTTCATGGGATCTAAGTTCAAGTCTTCGCCCATCAGACGCACCAGCACCAAAGCTTTGGTTTCGATCGACATTTTGGCAAAGTACTCTTGAAAGATCAGGGTCAAAAAAGTTCTCATTTCGGGTGAAACGCCTTTGAGTTTGTCCGTCTTCGAAATCTCGTCGCCGATCCCTTCGATTTTAGCAAACTCTTGCTCAACCAAAACTTCAGTCTCGCGAAAGGCACGCAAAATGAGGTCACGCTTGGGCGCAAAGAAAAATTGAAACAAGGTGCCCGCGACCATTTTGAATTCGAGTCCCGTAATGGTGGGACCCAAGCGCTTGGTGAGCTCAGCCACGCGATTGAAGTGAAACAAATTAATTTGCGATTGGATTTCGTTGTTCGCACCCTTCACAGTCAGGGGTGCGCGGAGACGACGCTGCTCGATCAATTCAATGTCACTTGTCACGCTATAGGAGTTGGGCCACGAACCTTGAAAGTGCCGCGCAAAATCAGCAAATCTGTGGACCTCAACGGTGCGCGCGGGTTTGGCAGAAGCTTCACGAACCTGCTTCTCAAGTTGATCGGCAAATTTGAGTTTTTCCTCGTCGGACTTGCCCACTCCCGCCAAGAGATAGGCAAGCACGGTTCGTTCCTCAAAAGAAAGGAGTAGGGGTGTTTCCGTGCGGGGCGCCATTTCCACGGCGTAGACGTAAGAAGCCGCAAAGAGCATCGCTGCACTCTGGATGATGGTTAAAATTGCGATCCGCGAAACGTTCCACAACAGGCGCATCGATCTCTCACTTTCAACGAGCTTCCTGGCCCCTGTGCAGGATCTCTGCCGTCCTCGGAAGATGATGAAGCGGTTCTTAACCAAACTCTGCCGCCAAACTTTTCGACACCCCTGAAAATATGAGATAAGGCTAGGTGCCTGCTTCCCTTTGCAGAAGCGTTGCGCCACTG
>JBKCUU010000124.1:0-18512 GCA_046318155.1 Bdellovibrio sp.
AGGTTGTGCTTCTTGCAAAGTGCTCGAAGATTATTCAGCTGGTGATCCCCGCCCGCAAAGCGGGGTTGCTCATGATCCACTTCGAGCCCAAAGGTACTTTGACATTGGCGGCCTGATTTTGGATCGACGTACTGGCAATGCTTGTCTCGATGTAAAATCACTTTTCTTGTTCTGGGCGTGAGGCTTTTGTTGACGCGCTTTGACTCCGCGGCGGCAAGAGCCGTCTGTGTTGTTCTATCAAGCATCTTCTTGGCTAAAAACTGATCTGCTAAGTGCTCGATCACCGAGGCCCAATCAAAATTGTGATTCTTTTGCGACAGCCCATGCACCGCGAGATCCCTGCACTGGCTCAGTTTATCGTACTGAGCCTGCGTGAGCTGGATGGACAAAGAGACGGAGTCTTTTTGAAATCGGGTTCTCTCGGGCTCTTGGATCTCGAGATCCAGGGCTCGTGAGAGTTCTCTTTGGGTCTCAGGCACAGATTTGCCTGCTATTTTTTGAAGGATCTGTTGTTTTTGACCAAGGCTGACTTTTTCACCAGATTGCTTGGCCTTGTCTTTAAGAGCGCGGGAGAGCTCGACAATCTGAGAGAGGTTCAAATCCCCTGACTCAAGTTGCTCGGCCATCGAGGGGATTTCTTTCAGAAGTCTTGCCGCCTCAAGTCTGCGCATGGCAGCTGAACCCGAATAAGAGAGTTCTTTCACAAGGTATTCAAAAGTAGAAGAATAGGCTCGGTCCAAGTAAATTCGGCGGGTCTCAATCTGCTGAATATGCAAAAGGATCGAGTGAAGGAGCTCCCGCTCCTTGAGAACGAGATCTTTGAGATTGAGTTCAACTTGTTGATTGCTGAGTTTTTGAATTGTCATGATGATCTCCTGTTTTTGATCGAAAAATCGATCTGTCTTGCTTTGGACAAGAAACAAGTATCATGACTTTTCAGAGGTCTTTTTGTGACCTAAGGAGAAGTGGAATTTTAAACCACCTCTAGAGCGCGTAACCTCATGATTGCGACGAGATCTGGCGAGTGAAGAGAATATTTTGAAAAATCAAAAAACAGGGCAGCTCAAGGAATTCCTGAGCATCAAAAAATGCGTCAATAAAAAACACACGCTATGCATTGCAAAATGTTTTTCCTTTTTGTTTTTCATCTAAAATCCCAAATCCCAAATCTCAAATCCCAAATCCCAAATCTCATCGACGAGGACACGTCAGTTTTCTTGAAGACCTGAGGTCAGATAAATGTAGCATTTGATCTTGTGCTTTCTGTACCGAGCAGCCAGATGCAGCTGCTCGCGCGCTATTGACCGGAGGACCGAGGACGTGAGGCTTGTCTTAAAACTCAATCTGCATCCTCAATCTGCATCCTCAATCTGCATCTTGGGCAACCGTCAACTTGGGCCCCCGTGAAGTGTCACTTGGATAGATGTTAGACAGCAAAAATGCCTCGCAAGGCCGTTACAAGCTGGCCCCAGTTTCGCTTGGTAGGCCACGGCTGACCTCGACGGGTTTGCCTGTGGTTTGCTGGCCAGTAGGGAGAAGACAGATGATGAAGAGATCAATTACCGCCATGTTTCTCGTAACTTCGGTCATGGCACTCAAAGCAAATGCGTCCGTTTGGGAGGCCACTGAAAAATGGGACATGGCTCACGAGGCTCGCTTTGGTCAGTGGATCAAAACAATGTCACCCGATGTCTTTTCAAACCCCAGTTCTAAGTACTATGGCATCGCGACTGACTGCGCGGATGCCGCCTACACGCTAAGAACTATCTTTGCTTACGAGAATCGTCTCCCAGTCAAATTTCAAAACAACGAGCGTATGTCAAACACCTCGAACGCCTATGACTCGATTGCCAACGAATGGGAACGCGTGAAGAGATTCATCAGACGTTTGAATTATGACACCGGTACTTATTCACTTCCGGGCGACACCTACCCGGTCGCGATTAACCGATCCAACATCCGCGCGGGCATTATGTTCGTGCACGCTTCATCGGGCGCAGATGTTCCGGTAACTTACCGTGCGGGCCACGTTTACTACCTTCAAGATGTGCGCGAAAACGGGCAAATCAAATACATCAGCTCGACCGTTCCCCAAGCCGTCCGCGAACTTGGCGTACGAATTGGGATTCAGTTTGCGCCACAAGAAAAAAGTTCGGGCTACCGTGCCTGGAAATGGCCGGATTCGAATGACCGCCCTGGCTATAGCGAAGAGCAGTACGCGATGGGCGGTTGGCGTGCAAAGGCCTACGGCGACGGCGAACTTTGGGACCGATGGCAAGAAGCGGTTCAATCACGCATCCGAACTCGCCACGTCACACCTCAAGAAGAGTTCCTTGGTTCAGCCGAGAACCTCCGCTCAGCTCTTCGTGAACGGGCTTCAGCCGTTATGCGTGGTTGGAATTTGTACCGCAAGAACTACCAATCGGGCACCTGCATGAACATCTCGGATTACGACGACCACTCAACGCCGACTCGTGACGTGAAAATCCAAAATGAATTGCAAAACTTCGAAGCCGCAGCAAAAAAATGGGTTCTGTCGGATTATAAAGCCATGAAGCAGTCGTTCTTTGACACTGAAGAGACGCGCTTGCAACGTTTGTACAACTCGTTTCAAGTCGAAGTGATTTCGGGTCGCCGTCTTGGCTTTACCACTTTGTACGACCTGTTTATGACGACCAAAGTTCTTGAAATTAGTGAGCCCGAGCATTCTCCTGAAGTTCGCTGGGGGCTGCAGAGCCAAGGACGCTGGGTCTGCCCTCACCGGGCAAAACAATACCGCGGTGGACACCTCGTTGCTCAGTAATCACCCCTCGTGTTGATCATGTCCAAAATAAAAAAGGCCCCCGAAGGCCTTTTTTATTCTTGTGCTTGGGCTCTTTTTAGTGGCGTGTGCAGATCAGAGTCGACTCTGCCGAGTCAGTCAAACGAACAACGACTTCGAGTTCGGGTCCGAACCACGAGTTGTCGACCAATTCTACCAAATCGTCATCGAACCAAATCTCAAGATCTCCGTCGGTCGTGCGGCTGACGTGAGCCTGCAAAATAAGTTCGTCTTGGATACTTTCACAGCGATAGGCACCCTCGCGAGCAAAGACCTCATTCACAGACAAAAAAATGAGAGAAAACAAAACAAAGGCCTTCATGAGCACTTCCTGGCTTGAGCGTTGAGAGATGCCATTTTATAGAAGACTCAAGACAAAATGGCAAAAAAAAAGACCGGTTTGCACCGGCCTTTTTCAAGTTTGAAATTAATCTCTTTAGAACTTGAGGGGCCCCTACCGACGGCAGGGGGTTCAGCAGCGATTAGGCTTCGTCTTTTTTCGGAGCGTTTTTGAGTTGCTCTGCAAACAGATCACCCAAAGTCGACTTCGAAGTCGAAGTTGCCTTTTTCACGTAGTCTTCAACATCGGCTTTTGATTCTCGCAACTTCACCAGTTTGGCAGACAAACCGATTTTACGAGCGTCTTTATCGATGCTGATGACTTCCGCCTTCAAAACAGTACCGACTTTAACAACGTCTTCAGGCCTGTTCACACGGTCAACCGAGATTTCGGAGATGTGGATCAGACCTTCGATGTCGGCCTCAAGCTCGACGAACACGCCGAAGTCTGCAGTCTTCGTGATTTTCACGTCATGCTGAGTTCCGACTTGGTATTTGGCTTCGATGTTGTGCCAAGGATCGCCCTCAAGTTGTTTTACGCCGAGCGAGAAACGTTCATTCTCGATATCAACGCCCAAAACAACCGCGCGGACCTTTTGTCCTTTCGCGAACATTTCGCTGGGGTGATTCACGCGTTTCGTCCAAGAGAAATCAGAAATGTGGACGAGACCGTCGATGCCGTCTTCCACGCCGATGAACACGCCGAAATCAGTCACTGATTTCACTTCGCCTTCAATGATCGTTCCGGGAGCGTAAGTATCTTTCATTTCAACCCAAGGATTGGCTTGCAACTGTTTCATGCCCAAGCTGATGCGGCGGTTTTCAGTGTCGACTTCCAAAACTTGGACTTCAACTTCATCACCCACGTTCACAACTTGCGAAGGATGTTTAACACGTTTTGTCCAGCTCATTTCAGAGACGTGGATCAACCCTTCAACACCATCAGACAATTCGATGAACGCACCGTACTCAGCCAGTGAAACCACCTTGCCTTTGAGTTTCGCGCCAACCGGGAATCCCGCTTTAACTGTTTCCCAAGGATCAGTTTGCAGTTGTTTGAGGCCCAAAGAAACGCGTTCTTTTTCGTTGTCGAATTTAAGAACTTTAACTTGGATTTCGTCACCCACAGCGATCATCTCAGAAGGATGCTTAATGCGTCCCCACGACATGTCTGTGATGTGCAAGAGGCCGTCCATACCGCCGAGGTCAATAAACGCACCGTAATCAGTGATGTTCTTAACCAAACCAGCAACGACTGATCCTTCTTTGATCTGATCCAGAGTTTGAGTGCGAAGTGTTTCGCGCTCTTCTTCAAGCAAAGCACGGCGAGACAACACGATGTTGCCGCGTTTTTTGTTGAACTTAATCACCTTGAATTTGTATTTCTTGCCGATGTAAACGTCCATATTTCGTACGGGACGCAAATCGATTTGAGAACCAGGCAAAAATGCCGTGACGCCGATATCGACGCTCAAGCCACCTTTGACTTTTGCAATCACTGTTCCTTCGATGACTTCTTCGTTCTCAGCAGCTTTAGAAATATCGTTCCACGCGCGCATCATGTCCGCTTTGTTTTTAGACAAACCGATCATGCCGTTTTCGTTTTCGATACGGTCGATGAGGACCTCAACTGTGTTGCCCGGTTTTACGGCGCGAACGCCATCCACAACGCGGAATTCGTTGATTGGAATCAGGCCTTCAGATTTGTAGTTGATGTCGACCAGAACATAGTCGCTTTGAACTTCAACGACTTTACCAGTGACGATGTCACCCATTTTAAAGTCTTGATCTTTTACGCTCTCAGTAAAGAGCTTTTCGAATTCACCACCGGCCTTCTCATTTTGGTCACCGGGATTTGCAGGAACGTCTTTGTCAGCTTGATCTAGAAATGCCAGGACTTTTTGGCGCTCAAGCTGAGCTTTAGATTGTTGATTGCTCATATTCAAAAAAAACCTCCTCGTGGAAAGAAAACTTGCCGCTTGTCCAAGGCCCGCAAATTCCCTATCCGATTATTTTCCTTGTCGAATTCGGAATTGAATGTCGCAAAGATTGGAGGTTTGAATAACGAGCCCAGAGGCCCAGGTCAAAGGATTTTGTCGGCCCCCAGAAGGGGGCCGGCATCAGGCACCACCACACAGCAAAAATGGGCGTCAAGTCTCGTATATTTGAATAGACTGAAGCTGCTGGTTCGAAGCTGCTGGGCCTCACAAAGAGCGGGGCAGACGTCCCGCATCCTAGTACAGTTTTTTTAGATCCATGCCCGCATACAAGCTGGCCACTTCTTTTTCATACCCGTTAAACTTGAGTGTCTTGATTCGAGTTGGAAAAATTTTGCCATCGAGCACACGCTCGCTCGACTGACTCCAACGAGGATGATCGACCTCTGGGTTGACGTTGGCTAAAAAGCCATACTCTTTGGGCGCAAGCTGATTCCATAACGTCTTGGGCTCTCGATCGGCAAACTCAATCTTAACGATCGACTTGATGCTTTTAAAACCGTACTTCCAGGGGACAACCAAGCGCAAAGGTGCACCATTTTGCTGAGGCATCGGCTTTCCGTAAAGGCCGGTCGCCAGCAACGTCAGCGGGTGCATCGCTTCACTCAGCAAAAGCCCTTCGGTGTAAGGCCAAGGGTAGTAGGGCATTTTTTTGATGTTCGGAAAGTGCTCGGGATGACCATACGACGTGAAGGCCACGTACTTCGCCGTACTTTTGGGTTTCAGTTTTGGAATGAGCTTGGCCAACTCAAACCCCGTCCAGGGAACAACCATAGACCACGCTTCCACGCAGCGAAATCGGTAAATACGCTCTTCAAGGCCGCCGCCCAGTTTGATGAGCTCATCAAGCGTGTAGGTTTTTTTTTCATCGGTTAAACCCGTCACTTCGATCGTCCAGGGATTTTGCGGCGTCCACTTTTGAGCGAGCTCCTTGGGTTCATCTTTTTCAAGACTAAACTCATAAAAATTATTGTAACTTGTCGCCAGCTTTTCTTGAGTCAAGGGCCGGTCTGCACTTTGCGGGTTGTAAAGTGAGTTGAGTTTGGCTGGCAAATTCTGCACGGGGCTCGGGGGCGGAGTGGATGCCGTTTTACCAAAGAGTTTTTCAGGAAGCATCGAAGACAAACCTGCGGCTGCAATCCACAATCCTGATTGACCAATAAAACGCCGGCGATTTTCATAAATGATCTCGGGAGTGATGTCGCGCTCGCCGAGCTTGGTTTGAAAAAGTTTTTGTTTGGACATGAAGCCTCCGCTTTCAGCCATTGCTTTCGCTTCTCAGGCTTCAGGAATCATGGCATGCTGTCAACATGGCAAAAACGAAGATGATTCGCTGGGTCTTGCGACTCGGTATTTGGGCTTGGGTTTTTTATTGGATCTCTGGAATTTTCTGGAAGGATCTTGGCGCCTCCCCCGCACTCAGCCTCAACCATGAGATGGGCGAAATCGCTTTGATCTTGTTGACCGGCAATTTACTGCTCGGAATTTTGCTCGATCTGGTCAAACCGACACCGACTTGGATTCGAATGTGGATCTTGGAGCGGCGGTTTTGGGGCGTCTCAAGTTTTTTTGTTTTGTTCTTTCATGTGGGTTTTTATTTTTTGAATGAAGGCTTTGAGTTGAAAGCTTGGACACAGGTTTACACCAAAAATTATCTGATTTTCGGTGCTCTGGCTTTTACGCTCCTCGCGGCCCTCGCGGTCACATCGAATAACTGGAGCATCCGGGTTCTTAAAGGCAAACGTTGGAAGCATTTGCACCGCCTGGTGTACCTGGCTCAGTTTTTTATTTTAATCCACCTGCTTCTGATCGAAAAGGCGGACCTCGTGAAATATTCGATTTGGGTAGGCGGACTTTGTTTGTTGCAAGCCTCACGCTGGATTTATGCGTGGATCCGCCAAAGCCAAAGAAAGAAGAGCTCGATATGAACGAAAACTTCTTGTTTCGCTTTTCGTCGCACCTACAACACCACTTTGCGGAATGGGCTTCGATGGCTTTGGACCTGCCGCAATCAACCAATCGTTTCCTTTTTTGAAAGCTTCAATTCGAACTTCGCGGTCGCCAAAAATTGTATTCATAAACTGCAAGAACTTTTCAATATTCTCGAGGAGAATTTGCTGAGCTCAGCTCGACGTTTCTCATGTCGTTGCAGGCCTTTTGACGCTTTTAAGGAATTGCGCAGGTCTTTTTCCCTCGAGAAACACGTCTGGCTCGCCCGACTTCGGACTAAGAAATTCGATTTTCTCGAGGTGAACTGGGCCTCCGCCTTAGACCGAAAGTCTAAATTGTGTGCAAAGAGAGCACTTCCGTTCTCAAGTCCTGTCAATTCCTTCGCTAGCCTGTCGATCAGTCGTGAGTCAGAGAGATTAATCTTTGATGAAATCAACAGGGACGAAGGAATCGCCCGGGACAGTTGGTCACTATCCCGAAAACTTAGAGGAGGAACATCAAGGAAGAAAAAATTTGCTGTACCAGGTGAAGGCCACCCGCACAAATGACGTGCGTACAAGCAAAAGCAAAAGAGTTGGCATGGCCACAACTCACAAAGTCTACCGAATGAAGATCATGAAGTAGGCTCGGCTCGGACGCCGCTCTCTGAAAAAGAGAGAACAACTTACAAGGAAGGATTTTAATTTATGAAAAACAAAAAATAAAAAGATCTTAATTTAGGAGGATCATAATGGGAATGCGTGTAACTACAAACTTGTCTGCGATCAATGCACAACGTAATTTGATTGGCAGCCAACGCTCAATCAATAAATCAATGGCGCAATTGGCGAGCGGAAGCCGTATCAATATCGCTGCTGATGACGCCGCCGGGCTCGCAATTTCGGAACGTTTGAAAGCCAGTATCCGCTCGGCTCGTCAAGCAAACCGCAATGCGAACGATGGTATCTCGATGGTTCAAACTGCTGAGGGCGGGTTGAACGAAATCGGTAACATCGTCACTCGTCTGCGTGAATTGGGCATCCAAGCCGCATCTGACACGGTTGGATCGATCGAGCGCTCGTTCTTGGACAAAGAGGTTCAACAATTGAAGTCAGAGGTTCAACGTATCTCGACTTCGACAAAATGGGGAACAACGAATCTTTTGGATGGTTCGACTCCTACCTTTGATTTCCAAATCGGTATCTACAACAAAGCTGAAGAAGATCGCATCTCTTTCAACGCTTCAGAAAACAATGCACAGTTGGATGCTCTGGGGCTCACGGGTATCGACTACACGACTAAGGAAGGTGCTCAGGAGGCTTTGTCTCTCTTGGATACCGCTCAAAATTCGATCAACGGTTCACGCGCCAATTTGGGTGCTTTGCAGAATCGTCTGACTTCGACTGTTGATAACTTGGGTGTTTTGGAAGAGAACATGTCAGCAGCCAATTCACGAATCCGCGACACTGACGTGGCGATGGCTTCATCTGAAATGGTTCGCAACAACATCTTGTTGCAAGCTGGTACTTCGACACTAGCACAAGCAAATCAAGTCAATCAGTTGGCCCTTAAACTCATCGGCTGATCGGTTGTCTCAGCATGACTGGAGTCCCGAAGCCTTGATGGCTTCGGGACTTCTTTTTCATCATAAAACCGCGGTGTAAAGATCCGCGGTTTTTCTTTTTTGCGGAGCTGGCCAGACGTTGGTCGCAAAACGCCGCTCACTCCGAGTCCTGCAAACTGGGAATGCCGGAAATCATTTGCATCTGCTCCTCAGATTCCCCAACCGCACTTGTTACCTTGCTTTTATTCGCAGCCTGACGGGAACGATGGTGCGGCGGATTTGTGGTCCCTCGGCACTAGCCCTGCGGTTCTTCGATTTTCGTCCGCTTTCTCGACTGATTAACGGGGGGCGACGGGATTTCTTAACCACGCGAGCCTACGTCGAACTCAATGAGCGCGAAGGACGTGGCCTCAATCCGTATCAAAGAAATCGATTGAGGCAAAGCCTTCGCCTCAAAAATCAAAAGCCTGACGAACCTCATGGGTTTTTTCAAAAACCCGACTCCTAGCCGAAATTCACCAAGCCATTTATTTTCAAGGGAGACCAGAGATTCTCGAATGGATTCAGTACCCGCGCTCTGACTCGACGAGTTCATGAAAAGAGGAGAGCAGCAACCTGAGCCCGCTCTCCAAAAGTTGCGCAGAAAACAAAACATCAAACCACGTCCCCCATTTTAATCTGTCTGCTTTTGTCGAGGGGGCAGACAGTTCGCCTGCACACCCTCGCGAAGTTTTTGGAACTGTCGAACTTATGCTCGGAATTATTTAATAAAATCATATACTTAGTAAAGACAAACGGACACCTGTCCGATAGGCTAGGTATTGTAATCCCGAGGAGGAGACATGAAAAAATTCAAGCTACAGATAAAATCAGCACTCTTGGTTCTGTCGGCCCTGTCCTTAATGGCCTGCGGAAAAGGATTTCAAGCAACGAGCGATGCCGTCAACTCGGGCGGGAATTCAGGACTGGGCGGCGGCGGCTCCAATGACGGCGTGGTCACAGGCCCCACCGTCGATCAAAAATGGCAGTCAGTCAAAAGTGGCACGGAGGGCGCGATCGATGGGACCACTCCTTATAAAGGTTCACTCGCCATCCAAATCGACAAGGCCCGTCAGGCGATTGTCTTAATCCTGCCTTTGCCGTCGATGTTTTTGCTCCCGATTAGTTCGATGCCCATTCCCGAAATGCCCGGCGCTTCGGTCGAAATGGTCACTCGCAGTGACGGTTCGGTGGCCATGGGTGTCGTGATCCCGCTTCAGTATTTGCTCAAAGGTGCAAGCTTTGCAAACTACGCGCGCCTGCCTAATGGTGAGCCTCTGCCTGGCATCCCCGTGGGCGAGTCGCGCGGATTTGCCCTGAGCTTCCCTCAAAAGCCCAGCTACAAGCTGCACCTCTATTTAGCCGTCAATGCCGCAGCCGTCTTTATCGAAACTCCTGATTTTAAGCTCCCCTCAGAGCTGACTTTTCTTCCAACCGTGTCATTTCCCATCAAAAACTCGGCAAGAACCCAAATCGTGGGCTACTTCGCCGTCGTGCCAAATCGCGGCACGTTCAACAGCGGCGTCTATGTCTCCTCACGCCTCCCCACCCAAATCGCCATCCTCATCGACGAACTCCTGCAGTTCTAAAGATCCTAAGAACTCGTAATAAACCACTGATCTATCGAGGGCCCCAAAAAGCCCTCGTTTTTGACGCCTCCCCACCCCCCACCGAGAAAGAGCAAGCTCGCCATCGGGCCATATTCGAGGCCGCAGGGCCCGGGCCGACCGAGGCATGGCACAGCCATGTCGCAGGGAGGCTCGGGACCGAGAACGAAGAAGATGGCCCGATGACGAGCTTGCGGTATAAGAAAAAAAGACTTGTTGTGGGGGGGTGCTTTCCCCTAGCCTACAAACATTCATTTTTTACGATTAACCAGTCGGGGGATAACCATGGCAAAAAAGAAAAAAGCGTCTAAAAAAGCCGCAAAACCTGCTAAAAAAGCTACAAAAAAAACGGCTCCTAAAGCTAAAAAAGCGACTAAAAAGGCGTCTAAAAAGACAACCAAGAAAGCCGCTTCCAAAAAAGCCGCGCCCAAAAAGGCTAAGGCAAAAAAAGCAGCACCTAAGAAAGCCGCCAAACCTGCAAAGAAATCGCCTCTGAAAAAAGCAGCTAAAGTTGCTGGAGCAGGCGCCATCGCAGCCGGCGTGATGAATCACGAGCCCTTGATGGAAGAAATGGATGAGTTCGGCGACGAAATGGGCGGACTTGAGGATATGGAAGCAGACGACGAAAACGCTGAAGATTCTGACGAAGAGACTTCTGTTGCGGGCGAAAAAGTCGAAGAGCCCGAAGAAGACGACGCGTTCGAAAAAGTCGATGACGATGATGATGACGAAGACGACGACGCGGATGGCGACGACGAAGGTTACTTCTGATCGAGCGTACAGCGGTTGCGTTTCATCCAGTCTTGAGCTTCTTTGATAAAGCCAGATGAGGTGACTGCGTAACCGCCCCTCGGATCGTCGGCGGCGGCTCTGTAGTTGACGAATTTTTTGGTTTGCGGCTCTTGGATCGTGAGCGCACTCGAAATCAATCCAACGAGCACGGCCTCACCGGCTGAGTTCTTTCGCCAAATCGGCCCACCCGAAGCACCAAGAAAAGTGTCGGCGCGGTATTCCACGACATGCGCGCCTTCGCTGCGAAGCCCAATCACGTTGCGCGGAGTTTTCAAAAATTCGGCCGTGGGATCACTTGAAAGTTTTGTCCCCTCAACGATATCAGCGCTGTAACCACTGGCTTCAAAGCCCTTGCGGTTCTCGAGCGAAGCGGGCTCTTCGTACTGAATGCGCATAAATCCCAAGGTCGATCCAATACTTGAATCCAGCTTGAGAATGGCAAAATCTCCTGAACGTGAAGAGTCATCTCCGACGTATCCCGCAACAACGTTTGTCGTAGCCGGAACGCCGCCCACTGGATTAAACACCAACGCTGAAACAGGCCGAGCCTGATTGCTCGAATCAATCATACAGTGTTTTGCTGTGATGATATGACAAGGACTAATGAGCGATGCCGAGCAGTGGCCTCCAGGCCACGTAACCCGCCCCATACTTCGATAAGGGTAAATGGGCTCGGTGATAATCTGCCGGTCTTCACGACCATAAATCGCAGCCGTGCGCAGTCGCGCTCCAAGAGCATCGACCTGAGCATAAGGATCATTCAAGGGCAGCATCGGCACAAGGCCAGCCAATCGCGCAAAAGGGCTCTGGGCACGCATCGAGACGGGGCAATCGGGATCCCACGACGCCCGCGCCGAAGCCGCGATGAGGACAAAAAAAATCAAGCCGACCCACCCACGACCCATCCTTACTTACCGTCTTGGCTGGAGCCGTATTTGGCTTTCTCGAGAAGCACGGCCTTCCAAAATGCAGAGGCGCAGATTTTTTTTAGGCACTCGTCACGACAGGTTTCGCCCTTTATACTGGCCAAAATTTCGTCTTGAGACGCGTTTTGTGCATCGAGCTTGGCTTGAATTGCCCGCATAATCTGCGAGAGTGAATCGAGATCCTGACCGCACAGGCCTTTCTCTTTGGGATGGCGAACCAACTTGTCGATCGATTTGGGAACTTCAGTCAAAATATTCGCGAGCATTTTTTTTTCTTCGAGCGTTGCGGGCTGGGGCGTGGGCGCCATCTTGGGCTTGGCCGAAAGAGTCAAGCCAACTAAAAGGCAGGCGGCGGCACAAACAAACCCCATTACAAATTTCATCATGATCGACTCCTTAAGCCTTACCGGCGACAGAATGTTCGGGCAGCATCACCATTGGCAAGATCCACAGCTTCACAAAGACTGACGACGCGTCCACCAAGAGACTCCATCTGTTTAAAATAGGGCATCAACATTTCGGTTGCGGTTACCGATTGAGGATGAATGTCGTGAAACAGAATCACTCCCCGTCCGCGCATTTCCATTTGCTGCTGAACGCGCCGAACGATATCCCTGGCCCCGTTGGGATTGGCCGCTTTATTCCAGTCCAAGCTGTCCACAGCCCAGAACGCATGCAAGTAACCACGATCGGCCAAAGCCTGACGAACGGGCATCACGCGCGTGCAGGCGCCATAGGGACAACGGTAAAACTGAGGGCGGTAACCAAAAGCGCGGGCCATGATTTGATCCGGCTGAAGAATCTCGGATTTAATTGCTTGATCCATATCCCAGTCGCGAACCGCACCAAAGTTAACATGCGTCTGCGAGTGATTTGCCAAAAGATGTCCCTGCTTATTGGCATAATCAATAATGGGCTTCATATCAGGGTTGGCCACATTTTTACCAAGCCAAAAGAAAGTCGCGCGGTAGCCATTGCGCTGGAGCGTTTGCATGATGCTTTTTGAGTGAGCGCCGTGAGGCCCGTCATCGTAAGTCAAAACCCAGGTGCCGGCTGGAAACGAGCCGCCCACAATGTTGCCAGCTGCGTTTGCTGCAGGAAAAATGACTTTTGTTCCTGCTGGTTTGCGATCAAAATCAAAGCTCAGAGCTGCAACGTCACGTTTGATGACATCGCCTTCGCGTTCAATTTCAAAATCGAGGGCCTGGTCCTGAGCCGACTCTTCAATTTTTTGGTCCAGCTCGGGACCGAATTTTTTCAAAACTTTTTGAATTTTCATGCTTGAATCTAAAAACTGTGCTCCAAATTGCCGGTCAAAACGTTGCACTTCGTTTCGGCCCGCCGAAATTTGTTGAACTGGTGCGTTGGCGGCTTGAACGACGAGGTAATCGCGAATCGAATTGAGCGTCGACTCCAGTGCGAAGATGTCTGACGTTTTTGTGCGCTCTTGCAATTTTCCCATAACGCCGATCCGGATGTCGTTGACCCGGCGGTAGTCGTCTTTGCGTCCCTCAGCCAACGCTTTTTGTGCATCTTGATAAAGGCGGTCATAGAGGTACATGACGGTGTCTTCAGTTCGGCGCGCGATCTCTTCAGCCGCGTGAATTTTAAGATACACGTCCGAATTGAACATATCTAAAACCGATTTCGGATCGGGAACTGCCTGGGGATTGGCTTTAAACTTCTTGTAGTCTTCAGCCAACTGCTTATCAAACTCTTGAACAAATCCAATGGACCGCGCATTGATTTTTGCGAGACGAGTAAATAGATCCGCAAAATCTTTTGCTGGGTTGGGTGAGTTCAAGATTTGCTGATAGGTCACGTCTTGTCTTTGCTGCCAGGAGAGAGCTGGTTCAGACTGCGGCGCGCGCGGAGCCGAAGACGTGCAACCCAAAAATCCAAAAGCGATCAAAACCACGGCGCTTGACAGCACCGAACGACCTAAAAACGACATAAAAAACCCCTTCGTTGAGTCTCTAGTCTCCGCGAAGGGGTCATATTTACGATAGTTTAAAAAAGACGGCCAGGCGTTGGTCTAGATCTTCTCGGGTTTGCTGTGAACAGCGAAACGGTCGAACTCGCCATACTCGTGCAGTTTGTTGTAAAGAGTCTTGATCGTGATTCCAAGAGCTTGTGCCGCTTGTGTCTTGTTGCCATCAAAATGCTCAAGGGCTTTCAAAATCCAACGCTTTTCAAGTTCAGAAACCGTGATCGTCGGATCGTAGTCACCGGTCTCGTCTTTTTGCTCGGGATTGCGAACGTTCTCAGGGAGATCGTTCAACATGATCATGTGACCCTCAGATAAAATCTGAAGACGCTCACACACATTTTGCAATTCACGGATATTACCTGGCCAGTCATAGCCAGACATGACTTTCATGGCTTCAGCATCCATCTGCTTACCGCGGTTCAAAAACTGGTTCGAACCTTGTGACAAGAAGTGATTGATCAAGGTAGGAATGTCTTCCTTGCGGCGGCGCAAAGGCGGAACTTGAGTCACGATCGTATTGATCCGATAGAACAAATCCTCACGGAAGTTGCCGACTTGAACTTCTTTTTCCAAGTCACGGTTGGTCGCGCAGATGACTCGCACGTCAACTTTGATCGGATCTTTACCGCCAACGCGGAAGATCTCGCCCTCTTGCAAGAAGCGCAAAAGTTTCGCCTGAATCGCCGGCGCCAGCTCACCAATTTCATCTAAGAAAAGAGTTCCGCCGTTGGCGGCTTCAGCCAAACCTAATTTTTTAGCGTAAGCGCCCGTAAACGAACCTTTTTCGTGACCAAAAAGTTCGCTCTCTAAGAGAGATTCGCGAAGAGCACCGCAGTTGATGGCGACAAAAGCCTTGCCTTTACGATTTGAGCGTTCGTGAACGGCATTGGCGATCAACTCTTTACCCGTTCCAGACTCACCTAAAATCAAGATGTTGGCTTGTGAAGGAGCAACTCGGTCGACGATTTTCATCAGCTGAGTCATGCTATCAGATTGATAGACGATGGTTCGCTTCTCAGTCATTGTGTGAGTGGGAGTTTGCCACATCACCTGTTTTGTATTTTGCGAAGCAGGCAAAATGGGAGCATTGATATCATTCGACATAGGGGACCACCTTTCAGTTACGTACAACATGTTGCTGCCTTCCAGTCGTGGCCCCCGCCTGGATGTCAGACCCTTTCGGGACTAACGTCTCACCTTGGAACGCAGCGTCAACAGGTGCAGTTATATGAAGAAATGACACTCTATGCAAGGAAAAAAATGCAGCGCATTATGAATTTTCTGCCCGAAGATCGAGGCTTCTGAGTGATGACTCTTCCCCAAGTCATAGCTAAGTACCTGAAATTCCTTGAGTCGGTCGAGCAGTCCTCCCCCCACACTCTGAGGGCCTATAAAAATGACCTCTCCCAGGTTTTTGGGTCCGCTGGAGCCCCAAAACCCCCCGCCCTCAACTCATCGACGGCCCCCGATTGGCTCCTGAAGCAAGCGAGAGCGGCCCAACGAGCCTGGGGTGAACTGTCTTTGGCCACCCGAAACCGCAAGATCGCGACGCTCAAAAGCTTCTTCAATTACTTAAAGCGAGAAAAAATCGTCCAAGAAGACTTGGCCCTAAAACTCGCAAGCCCGCGGGTGCCGAAAAAGCTTCCGCACTTCTTGTCTGCCGATGAGGCCATTGCCGTTCTTAAAATTCTTGAGCACGAGACTCAATCCGAGCCCGGCAAGGCGTTCGATTTATTGTTGTTCCTTCTTCTCTACGGCGCGGGGTTGCGCGTGAGCGAGGCCTGCGATTTAAAGTGGTCGCAAATCGCCAGCGATGGGCACACGGCCACCGTTTTGGGAAAAGGCGGTAAAGAGCGAGTCATCGCGTTTCCAAAAAGCTTGGCGCCGCTCTTAAAAAAGCGCGGCGGCCGATTGGTCTCAGCTCCTGGCGACTCGATCTGGGGCAGCAAACCACTGAACACGCGCACCGCTTATGAGATGATTCGTCAGGCTGGTGCTCGCGCAGGGCTGATGAAGACCCTGCACCCGCATGCGCTTCGTCATTCGTTTGCGACTCACTTACTTCAGAGCGGAGCGAACCTGCGCACGCTGCAAGAGCTCTTGGGTCACGCCAGCCTGCAAGCAACCGAGAAATACACCCATCTGGGTCTTCAAGAACTCGCAAGAACAATGGAGAAACATCATCCTCTTGGCGTCACCAAACATCAGGTCAAAAGAAAGAAATAGATCAAAGCCCACACCGAAGCAGTTCCAAGCCCATGGGGTCTCACTTAGAGGCACATGTTGAAAAGTCTCACCCTCAGACAAACTCACGCGAAATTCATTGATCTTTCTCAAGCTGGCACAATCTTCATTTCAAGATTGATCTGCCGAGCGCCGAAGAGTCATTCAGTCAGCTAAAGGAGCCCTCATGAACACGTTTTTCATAACCCTTATTTTCGGCTTTGCGACATCTCTGCCCGCCTTAGCACAAGATGCCAACGGGGTGATGATGGTGGTCAAAGGTGACATCAAAGTCACATCAGGAAAAGATGGCAAAACCGAGCCAGGCAAAGTGGGCCGCAAAGTTTTCTCGGGCGACTCGATCCTTGCGGGCGTCGATTCTCGAGCGAAGATCGTCATGTCAGATCGCAACATTTTGAATGTTTCTCCAGAATCAAAAATCACGATCGAGAAGTACACGAACGATGCCAAGACCGATTCAAAGAATGTCGAAATCAAAGTTGAGTACGGTAAAGTTCGTGCGCAAATCGAGCAAAAGTACGATGGCGACAAGAACAAGTTCAACATCAAAACACCGACAGCTGTTGCCGGTGTTCGCGGAACCGATTTCATCACGGGGTTTAACCGAGCAACTCGCGAAACATCGATCGTCACGTTCTCAGGGATGGTTGCGGTGGGGACCGCGGGACCCAATGGCCAAATTCAAAACGCAGTCTTTGTCCGGCCCGGTCAGACGACCAATGTGGGCGAAGGACGAGCTCCCGAGGCCCCTCGAGCCATGCCTAAAGACGAGCTCAATCAGATGAACCAAGATTCTGCCAATGCGTCTTCGCCTCAAGCTGGGGAGCAAGCGGCGGCTCCTGCCCCTGCAGCTCAAGAGCCTCAACAAGAAGAACCAAAACAAGACCCTGTTCAGCAAACCGCAGCACCCGCGGCTGGATCATCAGCTGGGAACTCAGACAACGCTCCAGCCCCAGGACCTAACGCGGCGGGACCGGGTCCCAAAAAAGCTCCCGAGACTCGAGTGCCCGCTTCAATATCGCCGAGCATGGGTCCCATCGTCATGGACTCCGCAGCTCTGCCTCAAGGCCAAGGTCCTAGAATTCCGAAAATGCCGGTGACGATGCCGTCAGTCACAGTGCCCACCACAAATCCGTTTGTGAACGAAGTGGTTCGTAATGGCGGCAAGTCCAAGGTCACAATCGAAATTCGTAAGTAAAATCGATTTCTTCGCTTCCCTCTCGGGAAGCGGATTTCTATAATAATCACAGTCGAAGCTTTCCATCTATGAGGAGCCGCCTGTGTTTCGTGTTGTCGCAACGATTGCTATTTTCTTTTCTCTCGCTTCAAGCGCCCAAGAAGATGCCCGCAAACTAAAGCTCGATGGAAGAAAACCCATCCGACTTGAGTACCTTGCTCCTGGCTGGAACAAAGATGCACAGAAGGTTGATGTCTCGGCCATCGTGATTCGCGACTCACTCAGCGGACGACTGGCCAAAGTTGAAATGAGCGAGACCGGTTCAAACACGTCGCAATTCACTGGCACCTATCAAATCAACTTCCAAGCCGAAGAAAATGCGTCAAGCGAGTTCACCCCCGAGGTTTATTTAGCACCCTTGGCCGTGATTCAAGCGGACCAACAGTTGGTTCGGGTCGCGATTTTGATTAAAGAAGGGACTCTCCTTCGTAAACCCTACTTTTTGCGCATTGAGCGTGGGAACCAAACTATTTCGGTGTTTGATAGTCGATCCCAGGCTCTCGAAGCGTACCAAACATTTTTGAAATCGACGTCTGGCAAGCCCCTTGTTGATCCGGCCGCGTTCGCTGCCCAGCGATTGGCACAAAAAAGTCTCGAAGAGACGAACCGACTCGAGCAAGCTCAAGCTTCTGCCAATGCCAGGATCGTAATCGAAGAAGACGAAAGAAAACGCCAAGAACAACTTCGTCTACGTGAAGCTCAGCTGAGTGCCGAAGAAAAGCAAAGCCGCAAAGCCAAGGCCTCGGGACTTGCCGCTGAAGCTCTGACTTTGTTTCAACAGAACGATACCAAAGGCGCTGAAGAAAAATTCAACCAAGCCATCGAGTTAGATCCTGAGAATACGAGCTATGCCTTTCAGTACGGAGTGACCCTGTACCGAAATGACAAATACAACCGGGCTGTCGTTTTGCTTGATTTAGCTAAAGGTGAAAACGTCAATGCCAACGAACGAGACTACTACAAAGCCCTCTCTCACATGAAGTTGAAAGAGTACGAAGTCGGTTACAAAGTCTTTACTGATCTGAAG
>JBKCUU010000125.1:0-22261 GCA_046318155.1 Bdellovibrio sp.
GATGAAGACGCCGCAAGGGACGGTGATCACCGACATCACCGCGAGCGGCATTAACAAAACCAGCACCATCGAAAAAGAAGACAACCGTCACCGCTTGGGCGCCAAGTACAATCCCGAAAATTTTGGCTTGGCCGAAGTGAATTGGAAAAAGAAACAAGTGACCCTCAAGCTCGTCAATATCGAAGGCAAAACAGTTTCTGAAGCCGTTCATCAATTTTAGGAACGGAGGGCCTACCAAGCTTTGGTGGGATTGGGCGGCTCGGCGTTTTGCGGAACGCACGAGCAGCTTCGGCAGCCGTCACTGTTGATGCTGCATTCACGCCTTGTGCTCGATAAAATGCAAACCGGTTCATAGTTCATACAGCCCTTCACCTCATCTTTTTTGTAAGTTGAGCAGGAGGTCGGCGCGATTAAAAATAACAAGAGAAACCATTTCATAAGTCCAACCTGAAGACTTTTAAGATTTTCGTCAACAACCAGAAAAATTTGCTGTTTCACACAGCCTCCTGAAACATCAGCTTCGAGACTGTTTTACCCAATTTATGCACTGGTCGTCCGCTGGGTCCTCGAAAAATCATTTTCGGGCTTGTGTCGATAGACGTTAGTGATTCATGAAATCATTTTGGATTTGATTTCAGACTCTGAAAGGTTTGAGATGGATGAATGAAGATGAATTGACGGGGGTGTTAAATGTCCATAGAAAAAATAGCCGCCATGATCAAAGAAGCTCGCCTTGCAAAAGGGATGACCCAAGCCCAAGTTGCAAAGCTTGTTGGCTTTCAGAGCGCACAATTCGTTTATATGATCGAAAACAATATTTCGAAGGTCCCCTTAGACGTGCTCGGAAAGCTCATTCACCTGCTGGGATTGGATGAAAGCCTCATCATGAATATTTTGATTTCAGATTTCGCAAAATCGACGGCCCAAGAAGTGAGCCGAGGAAAATCTCAGGTTAAAAAAAGAAAATCGAGTTAAACGAGACCGCGTTTTTTGATTTTACCAAGCCCACCGAGCGCCGATCGAGTAAGCCCCCTCGGTCGCAAGTAAGAGCTCGGTGTCTTTTGTGCCAAAGTTGGATTGAATCTCAGCATAGAGCGTTCCGGCATCAAAAATTGGAATTTCGAGTGTGCTGAGAAAAAGTCCAGAGCGCATCTCTCCGCCCGCAGAATCCCCTGTTGCCACGAGCACACGGCTGATCCACTGCCAATCTGATTGAGGCCCAAGATCCGGAAAGCGCAGTGAAAAGGACCACCAATTCTGTGTCAAAAACTCAAGGCCCGGACGCGAAAAACGCTTGAGGTTTTGCTCTAAAAACGGCGAGAGCTGAGTGATTGCCGTCTTAAGCCGCGTCCACTCGGCTTCGCTGTAGCCCAAGTCATAGTGGATCCACTCGAGCCGCGCATCCACGCGCCCTTCCCACCGAAGCCCCAACGTCGAAAAGGTGTCGACTTTGGATCGTCGTCGTTTTTCTGTGAGTTCTTCAAAGCCGCCGTTGTTCACAAGCTCAAACTTTTTGGCCTCGAAAGAGTGCCTGGTTTCGCCGTAAATCGAAAAACCAGAAGCATCACTTCGAAGCTGCAGGTACTCCCCGACAAAGGGGGCGGCGTCGGATTCTTGGCCTGCCAGCAGCCCCGCCAAAATCGACCCCCCCGAATTTTGCCATTCGCCCCGAACCATCCCCATGGGCGAGAACTCCTGGTCCTGACGAAATGGCGGTTCGTTGTTCGAAACAGGCTCAGCCAAAACACTCACACTCAAATCAGCCGTCGGTGTCCAGACGCCTTTGATCAGCACGCGGCCTTTTTCTTTGAAGAAGAAACTTTTGCTTTTGCTGTTTAAGTGAAAAAAGGGATTGGAGGGGTTTACATATTCGGCGGGACCCCAGCCATCGACAAAAAGACCTGCCGTTACCTGCAAGCTCGGCAGCGCTTGCCATTCGACGTACAAATCCGTGAGGTCGGCCTTTCCCTCAGATTTTACTTTTTCTTCGGAGGCGAAATTGGGCGCTAGCGAGTCCAGATTGGCCTTTGTCCAAGTCCCCGTCCACCGAGGACGCGCGACCACTTTAAAAGAGGACCGCGACCACCAAAAATCCGCACGCAAATCCAAAAAGGACTCGGCCCAAGGCGTTTCGAAAACACGATTTGAGGGATTGAGAGTTGAAGTCGTGGGTGTCAGCGCACTGGCCACCCCAATGGCTTCGGCACCGATGGACCATTCACTTCTGGCGGCGCCTGGGTGCGCTTCGGCGAGGCTGGCTAAAAGAAAAAAAAGGCCTAGGGCTAAACGTGTCCGAGGCATTCCACAATTTTTTTCTGTACCGTTGAGCGGCACGAAATGTAGCTCGTCACAACTGTCACGAGCATTAAAAGTCCAAGCGAAACCAAGTAAAGATTGAAATCGACCAGGACACGAAAGGGCGCGGGCTCAGACAAGACGCCTGCTTTGTAAGTAATCGTGGCGCTATTAATCAAAGCGGTCGTACCCAGGGCCATCAAGGCCCCGAACGCGCAACCGATCAAAGCCAGCAGCAAAGCTTCGCGCAAAAAGATGCTCAAAACTTGGCTGCGCTGAAACCCCAAGCTGAGCAAAGTTCCGATTTCGCGAGTTCGCTCTTTGACGATTTTGAACATTGTATTCGTGACCGACAAAACCGAGATGAAGGCGACAACGATGGTCACAAAATTACGAAAGATGTTGAGCAAGCTCATTGTTTTTAAATACATCTCACCGAGGCGATGATCCTGCCAGGCAATGACTTGTAGGTGCGGGGCTTTTTTAGCAAGTTCGGCATTCAGGGTTTGGGTCCAACTCGGGATTGAAACTCCGGGCTTCAGTTTGATCGACCAGTACGAGAGCTTTTGCGTGTTCAAGAGCTGTTGAGCCACTGCAAGCGGCAAAGTCATGTAACGAGAGTCGATATCCTTGTAACCTGAGTCCATCATACCGACGATGGTAAAATCCATGGCATTGAGGTTGCCGGATTCCGTCGTCACTGAAAGCTGTACATCGGGCCGGCGGCAAGTAAAGGGACGCTCGGTGGGCTCGTATCCACCCTCGACTTTGAGTGAATACACTTTCTGATCGGGCTCGCAGCCGAGCTGAAACGCGAGCGTCTGACCCACCAAGATGGGATTTTCGACATCAGCCCTATGAAGTGGCTTTCCATAAAGGGCGTTCCAGCTCCACTGCTCTCGCATCCGCTCACCTGGAATGATATCAAAAGCCTGAGCTAAAAAAATCTTTGAAGAAACTCCGGTCGTGACAAGTCCCGAGAAATTGAGAAACCGAACGTGCTCCTGAATCTCACCTGCGTGAGCAGCCAAAAGCTCCTGCACGATGGCTTGGTCGTTTTGATCAAGCTCAAACTTCCAAGGCTCGCTCTGGGCCTCGACGCTCGTTGCTTGGCGATTTTCAAGAATGATATCGCCGTACATGCTGCGGTTACGATAGCCATCCCAATACAGTCGCTCGACGTCCAACATGTAACCTTGAAAAATGACCAGACAAAAGAACGCCGCCGAAATCGAAAGCAAGGCGGCCAAACTTTGGCGCCAGTGAACCAAAACATTTCGAAGCGCGATCTTATTCAGCATCAGCGGCTCATCCGGTTGACGTTAAATAAACTGTCTTTGTGGTCCTCAATGCGTGGCGATTCGTAATTGATCGTGCTCTTGTTTTCAGGATACTTGGCATCCACAATCGTCAACTGACTCACGAACGGAAATTCTTTGCCGCCAATGCGAATACGATTCTTGTATTCCATTTTTGCCAATTTAAAGGGCTTCCCCTGCAAAGTCAGAAACTCGGCTTTCTTTGCAAGCTTTTCTTTCTCACTAATCCAATACCTAATTTGGTCGTAGGTCAAATTGCTCGCCTTTGCTTTCAGAAGCAAAACGTACATCGACTCGCCGTCGACGATTTCGGTTTTTTCAAGAGTCGGGGTGTAGTCACGTGCGTAATTCGTGCTCGCGATATCACCGTTGGCCGCCTGCCCGCTGAGCTTTTGGCGCGACGAGATGGCGACGGGCTTTTTGAGCGAGGGTTTAAAAAACCACATGTTACGGTCATTAAAGAGATAAACCTCACCCTTGTTACGAGCCGGGGCCAAGGCTTCGACGTAAGCATTCTGACCCTTGGCTTTGACCCGAAAACTACGGGTATTGGTGTCGCCCTCTTCGGTCGTTTCGAGCTTAATGTTCCACGAAACGCCTTCGGTCACGCCGCCGCGGCCACGGTCCGACTCCTGCAAAAGAGTTTGAGCGGACGGACTTTCGGTTGCGGCCACGGTCCCACTCGCGGGTCCCATCACAGCAAGACCACTCAAAATCAAAAGAGTTCTCAAACCTATCATACAGCCCCCAAAAAATTAAACACCGGCATCACTGAGCAACTCAATTGCCGAAGCTTTGAGTTTGCGCCCCGAAACAGAATAAGCCGTCAATGCTGCAATTCCAAAAAGAACCACCGCCAAGCCCACATACAAAGACAGCTCGGGCGCGAGTGCAAATTGCAAATCGCCTTCAACCCCAGGAGGAGAAAAGCGGATATTGGCCGAGTTGACCAGGCTGGCGACAATTTGCGAAACAACAAAGGCAGCAGACAGACTAAAAAGCGAGAGCCAAACCGTCTCGCGCACAAACAAGGCGACAATCTGCTCGGTCGAAAAGCCCAGGGCTTTGAGGGTCCCCAACTCTTTTGCTCGCTCAAGAATCCCGAGCGTTAACGAATTGACGATCGAGAGCGCGACCATACCGCAAATCAAAATGACAAAGAAACCCGCCATGACGTACAAAAAATTGAGCGATCCCGTGTAAAAATCGCCGATCCCTTCTTGCGTGAAATGGTAGACCCGAAGCGGAAGTCCCTGACGGTCAAACTCACCTTGCAGTTTTTGCCGCAGGCCTTGAGCGCGGCCCGAATCTTTTAAAAACAAAGCCTTGTACTGATACCCCTCGGTTGCCATCAACTCTTGCAGCAGGCTTAAAGGCATTCGCACCGAACTGTCTTCGGCCATGGCCATGCCGGTCGAATGCAAAAGGCCAAGCTCGGCATTGACGGCGTTCAAATCATTGTGAAGCGAGCGCGTGACCAGCTGAACGTTTTTGTTCTCTTCACTCAAGTCTTTAAGCTGAGGATCATGGCCCAAAATCTGCGCGATCCGCGGCGTGATCGAGATCAGCTCGCGCCGGGCCAAGACTTCAGGGGACAAGTTCATATCCCCTTCGCGCACCCAGCTTTTTGCCCACTTTAAAACAGTGGGATGCCGAATGGCCTTAAAATAAATCGAGCGGTCAAAGGATTGAGCCAAAAACGGTTGGGCCGTCTTATCAAGAACCAGAAGTCCCGAGCCCGTCAGAAACCGGCTTTCGAATTCGATTTCATTTTGAAAAGGCGCGAGCGCGGCTTGCATCCCTTCTTCTAAATCTTGTTCGATCAAATATTTTTTCGGTGCAATTGAAAAACGCTCAAGAGAGTCGGTCTTGTGAATTTGCAAGTGCCCATTCATGTTGATGAAAACCACGCTCACTTCTAACGCTTTTTGCACCCGAAAGATGTAGGCACCTAAAAGCGACAACCCGATGAAGCCCGCAGCAATGGCAATCCCCGTTGTTAGACTTCGACGTCGATTGCGAAGCAAATTTCGAAGCGAGAGCTTCCAGATCAGATTCATGACACCGACTCGATCAAGCCGTCACGAATACGCAAGATGCGAGCAACTCGGCTAATGAGCTTGTCATCATGCGAGCAAAAGAAAAACGTGATGTGCCGTTTTTGATTGAGCTCAAAAAGCAGATCGATCATCTTACGCGTGGTTTCAGAATCCAAATTAGCCGTGGGCTCGTCAGCCAAGATCAGAGAGGGACGCTTGACCAGCGCTCGGGCGATGGCCACACGTTGACGCTGGCCTCCCGACAATTGATCGGGACGATGATGACTAAACGTTTCTAGGCCCACGTCTTTAAGGGCCCGAAGCACCAATTCTTTTCGCTCAGACTCAGGGATCTCGGGCCGAATCGTCAGCGGCAATTCGACGTTTTCGAAAACATCCAACACGGGGATCAAATGAAAGGATTGAAAGATAAATCCGATCTTGTGATTGCGTAACGTCCCCAGCTCCCGCTCACTTAAGTTCGAAACATTCTGGCCATCCAAGATGATCTCGCCTTGATCTGCGCGGTCGAGGCAGCCAATCAGATTCAGCAGAGTTGTCTTGCCCGATCCGCTGGCGCCAATCAAGGCCGTGAACTCACCCTTACGAAGCTCAAGGTCCAAGCCACGCAAGGCCGGGACTTGCGTTTCACCCAACTGGTAAGACTTATGAACATTTTTAAGCTGAATAAAGTGGTCATTTTTCATAGGTCGATGTTGAGCCGCTTCGACTGAAAAGGCACCCTCTAACTCAGCACGTCGGCACAAAGTGGCAAAAGGCCCCCTCGTCTTGAGGGGGCCTTTTTTAGGTTTCATTCCTCGATCATCTTGCACCGGTGAAAGTGCAGTTTAGCATTTTTTTGGAGTTCTTCGCTTATCGATCAAGAGTGCGGAACCACAAGTCGAAGATCAGGCGGGCACGGCCGTCGCCGAACTTAACGATTGATTTCAGCTCTGTGCGGTTACCATAGCGGTCCTCCTCGCGAAAGTGAGGGTCGTAACTCAAGCTGATCTCCGTTAGGTTGGCATCGCGTAGACTCATCAACTCGCCGGACTGAACTTGACCGTCCATATTGCGATCGGACCAAAGACTGAGACGAGAGTACACGTCATCACTGAAATCAATTTTACCATCGGCAGCGCGGAGCGTGCGGCGACCCCAGGCATCTTTGCCGTCGTATTTGGCCAAGGCCGCAAAACCGTTAGCGGCGAAGGTCCCATCGGGCCCAAGTGTGTTGTCCCCGAACATTTGATCAACGCCCAGAACTTTACCGTTCGCATCTGCAAGAACCAAGAACTTATAACGATTGAAGTTCTGGATCCAAGAGATCCGCTTGGGCGTGTTGGCAACAGGTGCCGAGTTCCAGCCCAAGATATTGAACATGATTCCATCCGTCGGCGATGACAACTGAACACCTTGAGCGTTATCGGTGGCGGCGTGAGTATCGATCACCAACGGAGATGCGATGACTTCACATTTTCCAGTGGCGCCCAAAACATCTTTGCTATGGTCAGTTTGGTAAAGAACCCAAATTTCAGGAATGACGGGCGTGCTGGCGCCGCCATCTGCCGAGAAGAAAAAGCGGTCATCCGTTTTGGTCACAAACAAGAGATTGTCCTGAACGTAGCCATTACCAGCAACCAACATATGACCCATATCAACACGTCCCGCCAGGCCAGGAGCCACGATTTTCACTTTGTACTGAGCATTTGGGAGATTTAGGCACGACGTCACGCTCAGCCTGCGATCATTGATCAAACCCTCGTAGATATTTTGGCTGTGGCGACAAACGACTGCGCCGCTCGTTTTGTTGATGATCTGTACTTCAACGTTCGTTGTTTGGGTTAAGCTCGAGCGCTGATTGGGATCAAAGTGACTGGAGCATGCGTACTTAACAGGCGCATCGATCGTATAAGCTTGCGGACCGCCGGGGATGATGACAACCTCGGGTTTAACACGAGTAGATCCAGTTGTATCAAAGATCACCGAGTCATTGATCGTTTGTGACCTCAGCTCAAGGTCTGCTGAACCTAATCCCAGCCCAGCCGGGGTTGAGTTACAAGCGTTCATGGCAACTGTCACGGCGAGCCCCGTCGCTATGACCATGAATTGAACGGCTTGAACACGATTCATACGACCCCCAAATTTCACCCTTGCTGACTAAGAGAGCAAGCCGCGCGCCTATCTCATTATGATCGGTCTAGGTCGAGAAAACCTTGAAGCTTTAGGCACTTGACGACCCGGCTAACATTTGTGCGGCGGTGCTTCAGCTGACCATCTGACAGTCATTCGTCAAAAGCTTGGCCGGGAACACCGGGGTTCTTTTCGAGATGAGATCAGAAAATCTCGAAATCAATCTCATCTTGACACCATTCTGATCAAATCTTGTCTCGAGTTGAGACTCAAAAAGGATCAACATTTGGTTATGAAGATGCAATTGATCGGTGCTGCCTTAGGTGCCGGAGCTCAAGATCAACGAACTTCGATGGCTCCTGCCTCCCTACAGGAACGCGGACTCATCAACGCGCTCAAACAGCGTGGCTTAGATCCCGAGGATTTCACGATTCTTTCACCGTTGGGAAAAGCGTCTTATCTCGAAGCGCTTCCACTCATCACGGAATTCAATCGCAGGCTCGCGGCTAAAGTTACAGCAGCTCAACTGCGCGGAGACTTTCCGGTGGTGCTGGGAGGGGATCACTCAATTGCGATGGGCACCTGGAGCGGGGTCGCTGCCGCCATGCCCGGAGATTTGGGCTTGATCTGGATCGATGCCCACATGGACGCTCACACCACAAAAACCAGCGAAACCGGCGCCGTGCACGGTATGCCGCTCTCGGCCCTCCTCGGTTGGGGCGAGCCGTCGATGTCACAGATTGCTTCACCCAAAACGAAGATCAAACCTGAAAACCTTTGTTTGCTTGGGGTTCGATCTTTTGAAAAAGGCGAGGCCCGGCTACTCAAAGACCTGGGCGTGCGTATCTATATGATTGATGAAATAGAAATACGCGGCTTTCAAACCTGTCTGCGAGAGGCCCACCAGAGGGTCACCCAAACCACCGCGAGCTTTGGCGTGAGTTTTGATTTAGATGCTCTTGACCCCGCTCACTTTCCATCGGTCGGCAGCCCCGTTGAGCGAGGTCTTGGCTTCGAGGCAGTTAAACGAGGACTCATTGAGATCGCGGCGGACTCCCGCCTAACAGCCCTTGAAATTGTCGAGTACAATCCATCCCTAGACGAAACCGGCCTTTCTGCCTTCATGGTGTTCGATCTACTGGCTTCGACACTACTGTCTAGGCGCGATGCCGAAATGGCAAATTTGCGTACCGCAATGGGGACCCAAGCAAGAGCACCGGCGCCATGCCGCGGAGCCGCCCTCCTTTTGCCTTGATTCTAAGTTTAGAATTAATCTAATGTCCTGATATGCCCAGCAAGAAAAATTCAAAATCACGGATAAAGCCTCAGATGAGCCGCAAGGACATTGAGGATGCTTTGCGTGACAAGGGTTTGCAACCGACGCTGCAACGAGTGGGCATTTGCCAATTCGTCCTCTGCAGCGCTGACCACCCAACAGCTGATGATGTTCACGCATGGGCCGAAAAAAGCTTGGGCAAAGTCTCGCTCGCGACCGTCTACAATACCCTCGGAAGCTTGGTCGACGTCGGCCTCTTGCGTGAGTTCAGATTCTCGCACTCTGAAAAGTCCATTTATGATAACAATTTGGATGTCCACCATCATTTTTTTGATGTGAGGACCGGAAATATCCACGACATTCCGTCTGCAGATCTTTCGCTTCAGATGAATCTCGGCTCGGCATTTAAAGTTGAAGGTTTTGAAATTTTGTTAAGAGGAACACATAAGGGTCATTGACCTAGAAAAGGAGCATTTAATGGGACGTTTTCTTGGCATCGGAGAAAAGTTTCCGGAGTTCAAACTGCAAGCCTGCGTTTCGCGCGAAAAAGGCAAAGAGTTCGCAGAAATTTCAAACGCCAACGCGAAAGGCGCTTGGGCCGTTTATTTCTTTTGGCCTCTTGATTTTACTTTTGTTTGCCCGACTGAAATCGCGGAGTTTAACAAAGCTTCTAAAGATTTCCAAAACCGCGAGGCAAAATTGTTCGGTGTGAGCGCGGATTCTCACTTCGTTCACTTGGCTTGGAGAAACAACCACGAAGATCTCAAAGATCTGACGTTCCCCATGCTTGCGGATTACAACAAAACTTTGTGCAACGAACTGGGCATCTTGTCGAAAGACAACAGCGCGCCTTTGCGCGCAACTTACATCGTCGATCCCGATGGGATCGTTCGCTGGGTTTCGGTGAATGATCTTTCTGTTGGCCGTAATGTCAAGGAAGTTGTTCGCACCTTGGATGCTTTGCAAACCGATGAACTCTGCCCGTGCAACTGGGAAAAAGGACAAAGCACTTTGGGTTAATTCTCAAGGGATTCCCGGTCGAAAGCATGACCGAGACAAAGCGCCCAGCAATTTTAGCTCGGATTTTCCTTCAGCCGCTTTGAACACCAAAGCGGCTGACTGGAACATAAATGGACACATTCTTTTTACGCGACTTTTATAAAACGGGAGTTCGAAATGGCGAATATCGATTCTTTTTTGATGTCTTACCTCGGTGAGCCCAACACCTCCGTGCAACGTGATTTGCATTTGAATTTCAAAAAGGTAATGGAAGAAAGCCCTCTCGATGAGCAAGAGCGCCACTTGAACTTGCTTGCCATTGGAACAGCCCTGCACAACACTGCAATGACTGATTTTGCGACAAGCTCACTCAAAGAGATGGGTGTTGCCGAAGACATGATCCTCGAGGCTAGAGAAAGCGCGGCGATCATGGGTATGCTGAACACTTACTATAAGTTTAAATCGTACTTAGATCCTCTCGTGCTTGAGAATTACTCACGTGCAGGTTTGCGCATGAATGCTCTTATGAAACCCGTCAATGGCAAAGCGCGCTTTGAGCAAATGGCATTTTCTGTGAGCGTTGTAAATGGTTGCCCCACTTGTGTCTCTTCCCACGAAAAAGCACTGACTCAAGTCGGTGTCGCTGCAGACAAAATTCATGATCTCGCCCGCTTGGCATCGATCTCAAAAGGTCTAGCCATGCTCAGACCCTAGAAACAGGGCCCGATGCGATACTTGACGATCTCGCACAGACTGAGTTAACACCGGGATCGTGACATTCACGATTAACAAATCGATTTCTCCTTCTGCGCGATTACTCCCAGCCAACGACAAGCTGGGATTTGGGCAATTTTTTACTGATCACATTTTCACCGCCAATTATACCGAAGGCGATGGCTGGAACTCGGCCGAAATTAAGCCTTATCAAAATTTTCAGATCGACCCAGGCGCATCGGTCTTTCACTATGGCCAAGCGCTCTTCGAGGGTCTTAAAGCCTTTCGTCAAATGGACGGACGGATTGTTTTATACCGTCCCCAGTTTAATGCGGCTCGAATTCAAGATGGCGCAGACCGGCTTTGCATGGCCCCACCCCCGCTCGAGCTGACCATGCAGGCCATTCGCGAACTCGTCAAAGTTGATGAACGCTGGGTGCCTTCAGGCAAAGGCACTTCACTTTACATTCGTCCCACCCTCATTGGCACCGAGGCCTTTTTGGGTGTGCGGCCTTCAAAGAGTTATCTGTACTTTATTATGCTTTCTCCCGTCGGCGCTTATTATGGTGAAGGCGCGAAGACAATTAAGATTTGGGTCGAAGACAAATACCTGCGAGCGGCGCCTGGCGGCCTCGGCGCTGTTAAAGCCGGCGCCAACTATGCTGGCAGCCTGAAGGCGGCCTTCGAAGCCAAGAAAAAGGGCTACGCTCAAGTTTTGTGGCTCGACACCTCTCGAGAAGCCATTGAAGAAGTCGGCACGATGAACGTCTTTTTTGTTTTCAAAAATGAAATCGTAACCCCGGCACTCAATGGCAGTATTTTGCCAGGTGGAACTCGTGACTGCGTTTTACATTTGCTCAAACATTGGAACCTGCCTATTAGAGAACGCAAACTGACGGTGGCCGAAGTCGAAGATGCGCACGCCGCCGGTGACTTGCTCGAGGTTTTTGGAACTGGAACTGCCGCTGTGATTTCTCCAGTCGGCGAACTTTGTTTTAAGGGCAAACCGATGACGATTGGTGGCGGCGATGTGGGGCCCTTGAGCTTACGTTTGCTCGAAGAAATCTCTGGCATCCAATACGGTGAACGCAAAGATCAATTCGGCTGGATCGAGCCCATCTATTGACTAACGCACAAATAAAGGCGCAGTGGACGATGGATTTGCTGAGCGAAAAATGGCGCACAGAGAAAAAGTCCCGGAGGCGGGAACCCACCCGCTCGCTTTCAACTCTTCGGTCGATTTTCTGAAAATATAAAATTTACGGTTGAGGTGACCGCCTCTGTCCAGACTTGACATCCGCTACAGTGGTTACATTCGTTTGTTGACGGTATCTTTGCTGATTGTGCTTAGCGCACAAAAGCCTCAGGTTCGATTTGTCATTGCTCCCACCTGCCCATATCGGCCTGATATGATCCACATGCAAAAATCTTTGACTGCCGCAAATCTTCTTCGTCAAGGGGCTTCGATATTCACACCCCGCACTGCGGACGAAGATATCCCTTCTGACGGAACGAGGAATCGAGCCTCGTCTCGGGCCGTGATTCAACATTTTTTGGGTGTCGAGTGCCTTTGGTTTTCGAACTCTCGAGGCCTCAGAATGTCCGGACTTCAGACCAAGCAAGGTTGAATCGTCTGATTCGCAAAAACCTCGGCGCTGACTTTTCTTGAACTTTCCGCTTGGGGAAGGAGAAAGAGAACTCGCTCCATTGACATCCCCTTTGAGCGAATTAAGGGCGGGCTCTGATTGACTTCCTCGAGAAGGCGCCGGCGACTCTGGCTCGATGATTTTCGACGTGCTCTTGACTGAGAGAGACCTTCTCCCGAGCTCCTTTTGAGCGAGATACACAAAAAGTGGAGCCCAAGATTTTTTTGTCACTGAATGCGAAACCAATTCTTGGATCTTTTGCAGAACTAACACTTGCTCTTTCGAAAAAGTCATTGTCAGAGTTATCGATTCGTCGCTGTTGATTTTTGCTCGTTCATGCTTCGGAATAGGAATTGACAGCTCCCGAGCTAAAATTGCGTCCGTCTGAACCTGCGTAGCATTCTCAACCTTCTTCAAAAGTTCGCGTTTTTCGGCAAGCGGAACCTGACGATCCTCTGTCTTCTGCACAGTTCGTATCGCTTGCTGAACTTTCGCGAGGTGCGAAAGATTAAGCGCGCCTGATTCTATTTTTTGAGCGAGCTCGGGAACTTCCCGAAGTAAGCGCGCCGACTCAATTCGGCGCATCGCAGAGGAAGGACTATATCCATACTCGTGAACGAGAAACTCGTAGAGGCTGGAATAGGCCCGCTCGAGGTAGAGTTTGCGCCGGTCAATCTCGGCAATGCATTCCAACACCAGGTGTGTAATCCGCCTTTCGGTTTGCACCAGTTTTTTAAGACGTGATGTGAGATCTAACGCTGACAGCGCCGAAATATTCATGATTTTTACCTCCGCTACGGAGGTAGATGCAGGTCAAAGGCCAATAAGAGCAGCGAGTCATCAAAACATGCTTTCGCGCGACTAAGTCTCTTCGCCCTGCTCGGCCCATAATTCAATGAATTCAACCGAACGGCCATCGGGATCCAGGACAACCGCGGACCTGCCTGTGGGCATCTGCGCCTCGTCCATTATTGTCTGGACGCCGGGCACTTTTTTCAAATCTCTCAAGAGTGCTGATAAGTTTTTAACGTCGAAGCACAGTGAAAGATTCGGGCTGCTAGTTTTGTCCTGATTTTGGATACAATAGATCACAATATTCAAGTCACCGAGCCTGCCTTGGTAGGTCTCGGATCCGACTTTAACGGATTTGAGAGTCATACCTGCACCTAGTACTTGATAAAAAGCAGCGAGATCCTTTTGGCGCTTGGAGTTAAATGACAGAGTCTGGAGTTTTGCGGACATTGGATGTTAGTTTACGGTCATGTCGACAACACAACAAGAACCACAGAAAATATATCTCAAAGATTACAAGGCTCCAGACTTTCATGTTGATCACGTTGAACTCTGGTTCGACCTTCATGAGGACTTTTGTCGGGTCAAATCATCGATGCAGCTCGAAAAAGTGGCACGTTCTGCGACCGGTCTCATTTTGAACGGCTCAGGTCTAACGCTTGAATCCATTCATATCAATGGCAGAAAGTTGGCGACCTCTGAATATCGAACCGACGAAGAGACGCTCACTCTCATAAATGTCCCCGATTCTTTTCGCCTCGATGTTTCGGTTCTCTCAAAACCACATGAGAATACCTCGCTTGAGGGTCTGTATAAATCAAACAATTCGTTCACCACACAGTGCGAGGCGCAAGGCTTTCGCAAAGTGACCTACTTTTTGGACCGTCCCGATGTGATGACCACCTACACCGCTCACATCGAAGCCGATCAAGCCAAATACCCCGTCCTACTGTCGAACGGCGACAAAACTCGCGAAGAAATTTTGCCCGGAGGACGACGCTCGGTCACTTGGTACGACCCCTTCAAGAAGCCCTGCTATCTATTTGCCCTCGTCGCTGGCGACTTAGGCATCATCCGCGACAAATTCACGACGTCAACAGGACGAACGGTGAATCTCGAGATCTACTCGGCCCACGGCACGCAAGAAAAATGCAACTTTGCGATGGAGTCTTTAAAAAAATCGATGACATGGGATGAAGAGCGCTTTGGCCGCGAGTACGATCTCTCCACCTACATGATCGTCGCGATGGATGACTTTAATGCGGGCGCCATGGAGAACAAGGGTCTGAATATTTTTAACTCGCGCTTGGTTCTGGCAGATGCAAAAACGGCGACAGACTTTGATTACTTTTCAATCGAATCCGTTGTCGCCCATGAGTACTTTCACAATTGGACAGGTAACCGAGTTACTTTACGTGATTGGTTTCACCTTTCATTAAAAGAGGGACTCACCGTTTTTCGTGATCAAGAGTTTTCAATGGACCTGCACAGCCGCGCCATGATCCGCATCGACACGGTATCGGATCTGCGCAGCGCTCAGTTTGCCGAGGATGCAGGACCTAATGCCCATCCAATTCGTCCAGAGTCTTGTTTCGCCGTGGATAATTTCTTTACGTCAACTATTTATGAAAAAGGTTCTGAAGTCATTCGCATGATGCAAACCATGGTGGGCAGACCCGGGTTTCGCAAGGGCATGGACTTGTACTTTAAACGCCACGACGGCCAAGCCGTCATCATTGAGGACTTTGCCGCCGCAATAGCCGAACCCAACGATCAAGACTGGTCACAGTTTAAGTTGTGGTATTCGCAAGCGGGAACGCCCGAAGTCCTCGTAAAAGAAACCTATTTATCAGACCAGCAAAAGTATATTCTTGAACTGGAGCAAACTTGCCCGCCCTCTCCGGGCCAAGACAAAAAGAAACCCTTTCACATTCCGCTCGTGATCGGACTTCTGGACGCAAAAACAGGCCTGGATCTTGAGATCAAGTCCAACAAGGCTCGGCAAAACTCAGAAGGCCAATGGCTCTTACATCTTAAAGAGGCCCGAGAAACCTTTGAGTTCACAAGTTTACCGGCACGGCCTGTGCTCTCGCTGAACCGCAGCTTTTCGGCTCCCATTCACCTGAAATGGGACGCTTCGCAACAGGAACTCTTGTTTTTGCTCGCGAAGGACTCAGATGCCTTCAACCGTTGGGAAGCAGGCCAAAAGCTGATGCTACGGGATCTTTCGAAAATGATCGCACAAAGCAAATCGGGGCAGGCACCAACCGCCTCGAAAGCTTTGCTAATGGCCCTTGCTGAATCCTTACGAGATGAGAAATTGGATTTGAACCTAAAAGCCAAACTTCTTGAAGTCCCGGCCTATTCGTACCTTTGGCAATTAGAGCCCGAATTTTTGGCCGAGCATTTTGAAACAGCGGTCAACACTTGGATCAAAGCATTTGCACAGCAAAATGAAGCTCTCTTACTTGATCTTTACAGACGCTACCATGGCAAGAACGATAAGAGTTTGCACCATACGCATATGGCTGAGCGTAAACTCAAGAATACCGCTCTGACCTATTTAGCAGCGTTGCCATCGCATCAAGATTTGATTTGGAACCAACTGCAGAATGCCGCCCATATGACCGATTACGAACAAGCATTCGGGCTTTGCCTTGATGCTGCAGATGCCAAACGTGACGATGCGATTCAGCACTTTGTGCGTAAGTTTGAAAGTGATTCACTCACCATGAACAAGTGGTTTGCTCTTCAGAGCTCCAGTGAAAACAGGATGACAGCCGAAAGGGTTGAAAAACTTTGGTCTCACCCCCAGTTCAACCCCAAAAATCCCAATCGCGTGTACTCGCTGCTAGGAAGATGGGGAGACAACCTGACGCAGTTTCATGCTCGCGAAGGCCAGCATTACCGGTGGTTGGCCGACCGGGTCCTTGAAGTAGACCGCATCAACCCCCAAGTAGCGACGCGGATAGCCGGGGCTTTTGATATGTGTGCCAAAGTTCCGGCACCGGCAAAGGCCAAAGCAAGAATGGCCCTCGATTCAATTCTCAATCAGGGGCTCTCGAAAAACAGCTTTGAGGTTGTGAGCAGATCTCGTCAGGCACTCACATTCTAGATACGGCAATCGAGTCTTCCAAGGTCATGAGGAACAGAGCAAAATACGGGGAGCCGTCAGCTCCCCTGGAACCATCGAGGCGGTCCCTTCCATTTTAAAGCGAATGGTTCAGGCCGAAGATAAAGAGTTGATTTGCCGGGCTGCTGGCGAGCCCTACGCCGCTTTCGCGGAAGAAGGGTTCAAAATGCCGCGTGACTGAAAAGTTGCGAAGCAATCAGCCCAGAACTTCTCTTTCAATTTGGTTTCATTAGGAGAGAATTTCACTTTTGGAAAATCCTTCTTCTCGGCATGAGCACAAAAGTCAGCCTCTTGGCCTGAGCGCAGAACTTTCAGCATCAGCGAGAAGTGAACGTCGGTCATCGGCTTTCCGTCGACAAACATCTTGCGAAGACCTTGCTCGGGGGTTTGAGTCAGAAACTGATAAAGACCTGGTAAATCGTAGGGACTACTCATGTGGCGGACCACCTTTCTGACACAATAATCGGCAAATCTCAGAAGTTAGTTGACGGGACTTGAGGTTAGAAAAAAAATAGAAAGGATGGCCTTCTTGCGAACTTACCAAAACAAGACGTTCGACCCGCATGAGTTTCATGCGGTCAAGTCAACCTTGCGCGAGTCCATCAAACAGGTCTGCGACCAACATCACCACCGCCCGTTCTTAAGTTTTTATGCCGCGGGTTCAGACCGACCACTCCGGTGGACCTACGCCGACTTTTTTTCACGTGTCGGGGGCCTGCAAAGCAAGTTGGATAACGAAAACATTCCCGCGACTCAGTTGTTGGTAACGGTTGGCCCCAATACACCCGAGCACTTGGTGATTTTGCTGGGCGCCTATTTGCGAGGTCACCCGATCGCGATGCTAGATCCGGAGGACCCGACCTGGATGACCGAACAAAAGCTCCAGCAGCTGAATCAGCCACACGCTGTCTTTACATCCAAACAAGACCTCACCCAAAAAGGTCATTTCGATTTTACGACCATTCAAGATTTACCGCCCGCCAATCCCCGATTTAGCGTGCACACCCGACCCAACCAGGCGGTGCAAGTTTTTACCAGCGGCTCGACGGGGTCTTCCGAAATCGCCCTGCTCCGAGAAGAAGGACTTCTAGCCAACGCTGAAGCCTTGATTCACTTGCATGATCTCAAGCCTGGTCGCCGCGTACTGACGCCGCTCCCGGTGTTTCGCATGAACTGCTTCTCATTCAGTTTTTTAGCGAACCTGCTCGCCGGCGGTGAACTGATCTTGACCGAACACTTTGATCTCGGGCAGTTCCTCAAGATTTTAGAAATAGAGTCTGTCCACATCGCATCGGTCGCGCCCCACATCTTAGTGCAACTCGAGCAACGGAAAGAGCATCTGCCGCCCAACTCCGCGCTGGATTATTTTTTAACGGCCGCAGCTCCCTTAAGTCCCGATTTGGCCAAACGCTTGGTTTTTAATTTTCCATACCGCGTGATCCAAGGATATGGCCTCTCGCAAGCCGTCAACTTTTCACTCACGATGCCGCCCAAGCTATCGCAAAAAGAGTATCAACATTGGATGACCGCCTTTGCCCGGCCCAGCCTCGGAACTCCCGTTGATTTCAACAGCGTTCAAGTCTGGGGCCCCTCTGGTGAAGTCAAAAGCGCCGGCGAAGTGGGTGAACTCGTTATACGTGGCTGGAAGATCATGGACGGTTACTTAGGCGACTCCGAACAAGCCTGCTTTCAGGGCGAAGCCCTGCACACCGGAGATCTCGGATTTTTTCAAACGGACGCGCTGGGCCGGCCCTTCTTTTTTATCACGGGCCGAAGCAAAGAAGTGATCAAACGTATGGGAGAAACGGTCTCACTCGTCGAGATCGATAACTGCTTGATGACGCTGGGGCTTGCCTTTGAAGCTGCGATCGCAGTCCCATTTGCCAACAAATCGGCTGGGGAAGAGATCGCGATCGTGATCCAATTAAAAGACTCGCAAAAAGTCGACACGTCGAACTTGGTCGAGAGCCTCAAGTCAAAGCTGGCTGAAAAATCCTGGCCCCGCGTCATCGCATTTACCCAAGACCCTGTGCGAACGTCGAGTGGTAAAGCGAGCCGGTGGAAATTTAGGGACTCTTTTGCTCAGTATCATTCGAAAATTCTGGGAAAAATTCCGATTCTTCATAAGGGTGATTTAAAAGCCCATCCCGGAGAGGACGACCCCTCTTGAAAGCCGACTTTAAATCCATCTCGTCCGGGATTATGTTTGATCAGTCAATGTGCATGTACCCCTCGCGTTTAGTGGGCCGTGTGGGCGGCGAACAAACTTTTGCTTAGAACTTCACGCACACGTTTGGCTTTGTCCATTCTGGAAAAGTGAAAACCACTTATGGTGCAGGCATCGAGATCTCTCTCGTTGCAGGCATGCACCTCTCAGTTGCGGGTGCTTTTAAGATTTCTGGAGACGGCCAAGCCGCTCTCTTTCAACGCATCGGCTTTCGAGGTCTGAGTCAATTTGGTGGGCCCGTCGAAAAAACCGGACGCTTGGGCTACATTGACAACTGCATGAACTCAATCTTAGTCTCTCCGGCCCGAGTCGGTGATGCCTGCCTGAACTTACTTTCATTCCCTCCCGCCATTAAACAAACCTTGCACGTGCATCCGAGCATTCGGCTTGGGACTATCGTTGCGGGAGAAGGCGTTTGCGTTTCTCCCGGGCGAAAAGATATCCCCTTGCAGGCCGGAAAAGTTTTCATTTTAGAAGAAGCCTACCCGCACTGCTTTCACTCCTCTTCTGACGGCATGCTGATCATCGCTTACCATCCCGATTCTGACGTTGGGCCTTCTGATCAAATCAACCCCATGCTGAGCCGAACTTACCGCGAGTTTTAAGCCGCACAGGAATTTGCCATCCCTGCCACTCTTCCCAGTTGGCTCTCGAGCCAAGTCCGAAACACCGAGAAGCGCGTGATGGCCTTTGTCTTTGCACCCTTGTTTATCCTTGTCGCTGCTCCCAGGTGGTGGTGCACACCAACACGGGTCTGGTTTTCTTACGCTCGACAAAGCTGTCGGAAATCAAGTCCCCAAAGGTTGTCTGCAACCAATCGGCTAATTTTTTTTCATCTTTGTACGGAGACAAGATCAGGCGCGCGTCACCCAGTAAAGAGTGCTGCATCCACCGCTCAAGAATCTCGCGCATTTGATCCCCGCCAAATCCCGCCATCACAACGCTGCCTTCGATTTTAAAATTGGCCAAATCTTGCCCGCGCAGCTGGTGATAAGCGGCATTGCCATAGTGAAACCCCAAACGCCGCTTCAGTTTTTGAATCACAGGGTCGGCGGGATCGACAAAATGCACGAACGGAAAACCTTGAATCAAGGCTTGCTCACCAAGATAGCCATGATCACAGCCCACATCCCAAAGGGTCCGTAACGGATCCGCCTTAGACAAGAGGTAATTCAGGCGCGGAGTCATCTTGAGTTCAGTATTTCAGTTTCGTTTGGCAGTGCTGCAAAAACTCGGAGCGGGTCTCGCCGCGAGATTTAAAGTGGCCGCGCAAATCAGACGTGCTGGTCGAACTGTGATGATCTTCGATCCCGCGAGCAATCACGCAATAGTGGCGGGCGTTAACATGCACAGCAACGTGTTCGGTGCCTAAAACATACTGAAGGCAATCGGCGATTTGCTTGGTCAGACGCTCTTGCACTTGCGGTCGGCGCGAGAAAAAGCGCACGATCCGGTTGATTTTTGATAGACCAATCACCTTCTTATTGGGAATGTAAGCAACCGTCGCCAGACCGTCGATGGTTTGAAAGTGATGCTCGCACACACTGATGACCTGAATATCTTGAACAACGACCATTTGATCGTAGTCCATTTCATTTTCGATCAGTGTCATTTTAGGAAAGGTCTCGTTTTTGAGGCCGCTAAAGATTTCGTCGACGTACATCTTTGCAATTCGGCGAGGCGTCTCGCGAAGGCTGTCATTTTCAAGATCAAGACCCAAGACGTCCATGATTTCTTTAAACTTACCGGCAATCATGTCGACTTTTTGCTCGTCGGAGAATTTGTTACTTCGCATCGGCGTGGGACGCACGCGTGCCAAAATATTCTCGGTCGATTGAGATTGAGATTGAAACTGCAGCTGAGCCTTGGTTCTGGTTTTGGTCTTTGATGTCTTGCTCAATTTTGCCATTCAGGCTCCTCAGTCATCCATGTCTACCCCGAAACAAGGGCTCTGTGAAACAAAAAGCCCCAAAAGTCTGCCACGGCTTTCTACCCGCGAACGAGGCTGGCCGCGCGGGCTCCACTGAGCAGGGCGCCGCCGGCCGTTCCCATGTTGTCCTGTAGGCAATGATCCCCAGCCCAAATCCAACCGGCCTGAGGCTTTTCAAACACTTTTTCATGTTGCTCAAGCCCGGGAAAGCTGCGCGATCCCAAGCTCCAGGGGTGGCGAGCCCAATCATGTAAGTGTGTTTCGACAAGTGGAAGATCCGGTCGCTTCTCTATCGCCTGCGCCTCGTCGATCCAATTTTTCACCAGGTGAGGTCCCGCCTTGTCAGCAGCTATGCCTGACCAGGTCACTGAAAGCAGTCCCCAAGAGTTCTCGATAAAATCCTGCGAGCGGTAGGTGGACTCCCACACCAAAGGTGAGGCGAGCACGCGGCCCTGATCCCATTTTTTTCGCCAGAAACGCTCGCGAAAACTCAACACCGCTTTTGCTTGGCCCGACAATTGAGGCGCCAAAATCTGGGCGCTGCCCTCAAACTTTTCAAAACCTTCGATGTATTTAAGAACTGACCACGGCAAAGTACAAATCACCTGCCCCGCTTTGTAGCGACGGCGTCCTTCCGGCGTCTCAAACGTGAGCTCAAACCCTTCAGTTAATTTTTCAACCTTTGTCAGCCGGTGACTCATCAACAAGCGATCGCCCGGAATAGCGCCCATCACACGGTCAAGTAGCGCATCGGCTAGAGACGAACTCCCGCCGCGAAACTTAAATCGTCCCGAGGACCAAAGATCCGCCGGGTTTTCAGAGAACAAAAAAGGATTCGCGAAGGCCCAGGCATGAATCTGCTCGGGCGAAGCACCAAAGTGCAAAGCGCACCAAGCCTGGACCAAATCCATCCAAGCCGGATCACGCGATTGCAGCTGTGCCCACTCCTGCACCGCTCGTGGCTTTTCGCCCATGAAGTTGTCTTTCCACACTTGGCGCTGCAGAGCCCACTTGCTGCGCTCACCCACAAGACCTTCGCGGCGTCGGCCCAGGTCTCGCAAATGGCGCAAATCTTTTTCGGGCAGTTTTGTGAGAACGCCCCCACCCGTTTGGAGAAACAAATTTTGGCGTTGATTTTTAACTTCGATAATTTCGAGCTTCAGTTCTTTGGCCAAGTCCCAAAAAAAAGTTTGGTCTTGCGAGAACCATTCAAATCCAATTTCACCGGACTGCGAGGCGGGCGTTAAGGATTGCAAAGTCCAGGCACGTCCGCCGACCCGGGCACTGCCTTCAAAAAGCCGGTAAGACTTCCCGCGCTTGCGAAGCTCATAGGCCGCGCAAAGTCCGGCATAGCCACCGCCCAAAATAACTGTGCGGTCGGACAGATCACCCGATTGCCCCATGAACAGGCGATCCAAAGCGGCACAACCAGGTAACGCGGCTCCGGCACTGGCGAGCGCTGCGGTTTTTAAAAACTGTCGTCGGGGAAGAAAAGTCTTCGTGGCACTCATTCGCAGATCAGTGTAAGAAGAGGCCATGGGCTTGTCACTCATCGATGACCTGGTCGAAAAATCTTGGACGGTGCAGAATGACTGGGCCACCCCCAGTGAGTGGTCAGCTTTGCGCCAAGAAGCCGAAGCTCAAGATCAAAGATTTCGTCCGGCTGGAATCGGTGGGGACAAAGAGTATCTACCCACGGTCCGGAGCGACCGCATTTTTGGCTAGGTGAACAAGACACTTGCTGGCCCTTGGTCAAAA
>JBKCUU010000126.1:0-7131 GCA_046318155.1 Bdellovibrio sp.
ACATTACGAATACCATGATTTATGCCGATTACGTGTACTCGCAGCAGGAGCTAAAGAAGCTCATTCTCTAGATCGAGTGGGCCCAGGGGGCCTCCCGCGGACGACTTATTGCGAGATATTCAAGTCGTGGATTTCTTGCGACACACGTTTCAGATTTTTTTCCATCAAACGCTTTTGCGAGCGATCTTTGTTGGTTTTCGAATAATCCGAAGTGGGGGACGCCACGTTGTCGGCCTCGATCGTTCCAACAAGTTGTCGGCCTTTCTCAGAAAAATCGGGGTTCATCTCTTTTCTAAAATCAACAACACCCGCGTTTTCGCGAAGCTGTTCACGCAGAGCTTTTTCATTCTTGAGATTGTCGCTAATGATGTTGTTGAATTCGTTTGAATCAAACATTTCAACACCGGCTTGCGCTGAGCTCACACCCAACATCACAATCAGAGACATTAAAGTTGTCTTCATAAAACCTCCGCGATATCCCATTCCAAAGCAAGGGCAGTGCCAAGCGGCCTTTATGCCTCTTCGAGTTCAGGTACTCGTTCAGAGGCGGTGAAAATGCAGGCTTCGACACCTGGCAAATCCTTTGACAGCACCCCGTGCTAAAGCTGAGATGAGCTTATGCCGAGCAAAGCCGTCTTTAAGTCCGTTCTGTATCAAGCGCCCGCAGTCAAGCGGACGAGCCGCCTATTCCGCGCTCTTCTCAAGGAAGTTTCTCAAATTGAAGCGGCCGATACGCAAGGTGAAGATTGGTCGGCTCAGAATTATCCAAACGGGTATACCAGCTATGGTTCATGGGACCGCCTGCATTTGATGTCGCCGTACTTTTTAGAGCTGAAAACAATTCTTGATCAGCATGCGCATGCGTACGTCAAGGATCTGGCTTGGGATGTCAGGCCCCGCGAGATTCAGCTCACCCGCCTTTGGGTCAATGTCATGCGCCAGAACACCCTTCATGGTGGGCACCTGCATCCCCTGTCTGTCGTTAGCGGCACCTTTTATTTGCAAACGCCCAAAGATGGCTCTGCCATCAAATTTGAAGATCCCCGCTTCACGCAGTTTATGGGGCGCCCCCCCATTAAGGCCGCGGCCAAAGATGCGCAAAGCTTTTTGACTCTTCAACCTCGAGCGGGCGAGGTCATTTTGTTCGAAAGCTGGATGCGGCATGAAGTGCCTTTGCATCGATCTCAAACGCCGCGGATCTCAGTCAGCTTCAATTACGATTGGGTTCGGTGATGATCGAAATCCGGGGCCTCGAGAAAAATTTTGAGACTGGCCGCCGGTTGTTTTCAGGGCTTGACCTCAAGATCAAGCGCGGCGAATGGGTCACGTTGGTGGGCCCCTCGGGTTCTGGAAAGTCAACGCTCTTAAGATTCATCGCCGGTTTAGAAAAAGTCACCAAAGGTAGTATCGAAGTGCAAGACACCAACCAAGAAAGACCTGCGGCCCCGGCCTTTGTCTTTCAAGAGCCGCGACTGCTGCCGTGGTTAAATGTGCGCGAAAATCTTGAACTTCCGTTTCGATTCAAAAAGCAAAGTCTCCCAACAACAGCGCTCATCGAGGTCCTGACAAAGGTTCGTCTGCTGCATCCGCCACTCACGGCAGGCACGCTCTTCAGTTTGTACCCGCACGAGCTCAGCGGCGGCATGAAAATGCGCGTGTCTTTGGCTCGAAGTCTTTTGCAAAAGCCGGATATCCTTTTGCTGGATGAACCCCTCAGCGCTCTTGATGAACTCACGCGCGAAGAATTGTCTTTGGAGCTGTTGCAACTCCATCAAGAGCTAAAAATGACGACCGTGTTTGTGACGCATTCCTTGACCGAGGCGTGTTTTTTATCAGACCGATTGATTGTTCTGAATCGCAACGGCCAAAAGCTTGAAGAACTGACGCTTGCTTGGCCCGCGGACCGCAGTTTACATTTCATGCGAACGAGCCCCTTTCAGATGCGTCTTGAATCCATCACCGATAACTATCGAGAGCTCCTGACCGAGTCCCAGGTTCCCCAAAGCCTCGCTAACAAGGAAGGCCCATGAAGCGTCTGCTGATTTGGCTCTGGCCCGCCGCTTTGTTTTTGACCCTCCTGGCGGGGGCGCTTGAAATCTTGGTTCAAACACAAGTCTTGCCTTCGTATTTGGTTCCAGCGCCAAGTCAGATCCTCACGGCGATGATCGAAAACTCTGAAGATTTAGCCAGCGCTTTATGGGGCACCTGGTCCGCAACGGTTCAAGGACTCTTGCTCGGCCTTTTTTTGGGTCAGTCTTTGGCTTTGCTGCTGAACCTCTTCACCTTTTTGAAGCGCGCCTTGTTTCCGATCGCCATTTTTTTTCAGACGGTACCCATCATTGCAATCGCTCCGCTGATCGTGATTTGGTTTGGTTTTGGGTCGCCCACAGTCCGAGCCTCTGCCTGCATCGTCTGCTTCTTTCCGATTCTTTCAAACGCGCTCATTGGTCTTGAGTCGCCTCGGCGAGAATTTAAAGAATTGTTTCAAGTTCTTGGGGCCTCACGCCTGCAAATGCTCTTGCGCCTGCAAATCCCCTCGAGCTTTCGAACCAACATCGCCGGTCTCAAGGTGGCAGCAGGCCTTGCCGTTGTCGGAGCCATCGTCGGTGAATTTGTCGGCGGCGGAGGTCTGGGTGCGTTGATTGATTCGGCCCGCACCCAGCAGCGTGTCGATCTCGTTTTTGCTTGCGTGATTTTGTCATCGATTCTAGGTCTGATCCTAGTTGGTTTGGTCAGCCTCCTTGAGCGTGCCCTGTGTCGGTGGCGCCCTTTCAATGAATCCTGACGGCAAAATGGCCGCCAGTGAGACCGTCAGTGAGACCGTCAGTGAGACCAATGAGGAGTTTTCATGCAACGCTTTGTCGCCATCTTCTCTTTTGCTTTTTTTTCATTCCTTCTTGCCGCGACAGCCCTGGCCGCTCCCCTGCGCCTTGCTCTAAACTGGAAGGCCGAGCCTCAGTTCGGGGGATTTTACGCCGCTCAAGTCGGTGCGCTTTTTAAAGAACAAAAATTGAACGTGCAAATTCAAGAGGGCGGCTCTGGAACGCCCACGATCCAAATGCTCACGGCGGGTCAGGTTGAGTACGCGGTGGTGAGCGCCGATGAAATCATTATGTCCCACGACCGCGGCGCGACAGACGTGGTCGCCATCTACGCCTCGTACCAAACCAATCCGCAAGCGATCATGGCTCGCGCCGAAAAGAACTACCAAACCTTGGATCAGCTTTTGGCTGACAAAGACGCCACGATTTTGTGGCAAGCGGGCCTCCCCTATGCCCTCTATCTCAAAAAGCGAAAAACACTGCAGGCCAAAACCGCTCCCTATTTGGGTGGGATCGCTAACATTCAAAACGATGCTAGCGTGGCCCAGCAATGTTTTGTGACCTCAGAGCCCTTGACGGCTCAGCGGGCGGGCCTTCAGGTCACCACGTTTTTAGTGGCCGAGACCGGTTACAATCCCTACACCACGGTGCTTGTCACAAAAGCCTCTCGGATCAAGAGTCACCCTGAAGAGGTGCAAAAGATGGTCAATGCCGTTCGCGATGGCTGGACCGTCTACCTGAAAGATCCCTTGCCCACGAACAACTTTATGCACACGGTGAACAAGTCGATGGATGCCGAGACCTTCCGAGAAAGTGCCGAAGCGCAAAAACCTTTGGTTCAGATCAAAGCCGAAAAAATCGGTGTGATGACCAAAGCACGCTGGGAAAAGCTGGCGGAGCAACTGCATGACCTCAAGCTGATTAAGACCAAACCGAAGGCCGAAGATCTGTACCAAAATTTTTGACGAGATTTCACCCTGCTGAGGATGCAGTTGCGTGAGGACCGCTTTCGGTGGTACCTGACCCTCCTTTCCCCTGGAGTGCATGCTATGTTTATCAATCTGAACGAAATTCCCCCCGAAGGTCAGGAATGGATCTTCAACCGTAAAACCTCGGAACTGAACGACGTCCTTAGCGACGTCATCGGCAGTGCCCCCTATGAGGCAAAGCTTACGATCCGCGCGCTTCAGCCCGGCACTTATGAGATCACCGGCGGCGTTACCACGCAGATCCCCGAGGATTGCTCACGCTGCGGTTTGGACTTCAAGTTCGACATTAACGAAAAATTCCACGAACTTTTGCTCCCCGGCAGCAAACTTCCCCGTGACGGCAAATACGCCAAAGCCAATCACTACTCGGATGAGTCTCACACCGGACCTGAGGTCGTTGAGTACGTCGGAAACCAGTTTGCGGTGGGCGAATTCGTGCACGAAGTTGTGGCCCTCGCGATCCCCTTCAATCCTGCGCCCGCCGAAGACGACAAGGGAAACTGCCGCCTGTGTAAAATTCCCGTTAAAAATCATAGCTTTAGTTATGTTGAAGACGTGGCTCTTGAGGACGGGATCCCCGAAAGTCCATTTGCGGCTCTTAAAAAGCTAAAAGTCTAAAAAGCCTTGCATTTTGGTCCCGGTCCCGTAAATTGCCAGGGCTTGATTCAAGTTTGTAACAGGAGTGGAAAATGCCTACACCAAAGAAGAAAACCTCGCGTTCACGCCGAGATATGCGCCGCAGCCACGATGGACTCGTTGTGCCCGCAGTTGCCGTTGATAAAAAGTCAAAAGAATTGGTTCGCCCTCACCGTGCGCACAAAGGCGCTGACGGTGCTTTTTACTACAAAGGAAAACAAATCAGCGCGGCTAAAGCTTAACCGCAGCTGGAGTTTTCAAACGTGATGACACCGAAAATGTATCGGACTCGGATCGCCGGAACCGGCTCTTATCTGCCCCAAAAAGTATTGACCAACAAAGACCTCGAAAAGTTGGTGGATACGAACGATCAGTGGATTAAAGAGCGGACTGGTATCGAAAGACGCCATCTTGCGGCCGAAGATGAATTCACGACGGATTTGGCTCTGAAAGCCACCCTGAAAGCTCTTGAGGCGGCAGGAAAAACCCCGCAAGACCTCGATCTGATTATTTTTTGCACCGTTACTGGTGATCAAGTCATGCCGTCCAGCGCTTGCGTCCTGCAAGATAAACTGGGCTGCAAAACAATTCCCGCTTTTGATTTGTCTGCCGCTTGCTCTGGATTTATCTACGGTCTTTCGGTCGCGGATCAGTTCATTCGCACGGGTATGCACAAGACGGTGCTGGTCGTGGGTGCCGAAGTCATTCATCGATTTGTCGACTACAAGGACCGAGAAACCTGCATCCTGTTTGGCGACGCCGCCGGTGCCTTTATCGTCGAGCGTGCTCCTGAAAATGACCCCAATATTGTGATGAGCACTCATTTAAGAGCCGAAGGTTCATTGGGTGACTTGTTCGTTTTGCCTGCGGGCGGATCGAAGATTCCCTTTCGCCAGGATGTCTTGGACCGCGGCGATCAGTGGCTGCGCATGAAGGGCCGCGAAATTTTTAAAAACGCGGTTCGAACCATGTCCTCGGTTTGCACCGAAGCTCTCGCTGTCAACAACGCCAAGGTGTCGGACGTCGACTGGTTGGTTCCTCACCAAGCCAACTACCGAATTATGGAAGCCGTCGCTCACCATTTTGATTTTCCAACAGATAAAGTTGTCAGCATCGTTCACGAAATGGGAAACACATCGGCGGCGACGGTCCCTGTTGCGTTTGATACCGCCGTTCGCGACGGACGCTTGCAGCGTGGACAACTCATTCTTTTAACCGCGTTCGGCGCGGGTCTGACTTCAGGCTCTTGCCTGCTCCGATATTAAGTCGTCCTGAGCGGACGACTCCAGACAAGGAGAATTTTCATGTTCACATTTTTGTACCCGGGCCAAGGTAGTCAACAACCCGGCATGGGAAAGCTTCTTTTCGATAATTTTCCGATCGCCAAACAAACCTTTGAAGAAGCGTCGGATGCACTCTCTTTTGACATAAAAAAATTATGTTTCGAAGGCTCAGTTTCAGATTTGGCTTTGACCGAAAATACGCAGCCCGCTTTGCTCGTCACCTCAACCGCAACACAAAAGGTACTCAGATCGCAATTTGGCGTCAAAATGACCTCCTCGGCGGGCCATTCGATCGGTGAATATGCAGCTTTAGTGTCTGCGGGCGCGATCGCTTTTGCACCTGCCATGAAGGCCGTTCGCATCCGAGGGCAGGCGATGCAAGCCGCGGTTCCTGTCGGTGAAGGCGGGATGGTTGCGGTGATGGGACTTGATCCCGCACAAGTCGACGAGCTTTGCGCGCACGTCGTTCAAAAATCGGGTTTTGCCCCTTTAAGTCCTGCCAACTACAACAGTCCTGGCCAGATTGTGATCAGCGGATCGCAAAGAGCCATCGATTGGATGAAAGAGAACGTCAAAGCCGAACTTGTTTGGCCGACGAACACGCCCCGCTTGAAACTCATTCCGTTGCAAGTGTCGGCGCCCTTTCATTGCTCGATGATGAAGCCAGCCGAAGACCGCATGCGCGAGGTTTTGACCGAAATGGAGTTTCGGGCCGCCGAAGTCCCCGTCATTCAAAACTTGGATGCAAAGACCCACGTCGCGGCGACTGAGCTGCGCGAGAACCTCATTCGGCAGGTTTCGGCCCCCGTCAAATGGATGCAAAGCATGGAAACGCTTAAAACCACGGGAAGCACCTTATGCATTGAGTCAGGCGCTGGTAAAGTCCTCCAGGGTCTTCTTAAAAAAATTGACAGCGAAGCCTTCCGAGTCTTGAATACCAACTCGCTCGAAGACCTTGAAATGATAGAAAAAATCGTGAAATCAAAAACTTGATGTTTCTGTCTGTTTAGAGTTCGAGCACTATCTTTTTGGAGTTTAATTTTTGGATTTTAAAGTGGCTAGCCTGCAAGGCAAAAAAATTCTCGTCACCGGTGGGAGCCGCGGTATCGGCGCGGCGATTGTCCAGCAATTAGCGTCGCGTGGAGCGCAGGTCGCCTTTACCTATTCGTCTCGCGAAGACGCGGCCCAAGCGGTTTTGGCGCAATTGCCAGGTTCTGGGCATTTTGTGGCGCGCATGAACCTGCAAGACGAAGCCAGCATCGAAGCGGCCTTGGCTCAAGTGATCGAAAAGTTTGGTAACCTCGACGGTGTTGTGAACAACGCCGGAATGACAAAAGATGGCCTGCTTTTGCGAATGAAAACCGAGGATTTCGACAGCGTTATTCAAACCAATCTTCGCGG
>JBKCUU010000127.1:0-9445 GCA_046318155.1 Bdellovibrio sp.
TGCGGGCCTCAGATTTGGTTGGTACAACTTTCAACATAGCGGCTCTCCTCTTTCTCGCCATTTCGGCGGGTTGTTTCGCAACAACGAGGTTATGCCGCTATGCTTCTCTTTTCAACCATCCACAACTTTCCCAAATTTCTCTCCCGGAGTCTCGAGGGCAGCCAAGAAGGTGACCAAGAATCTAGGTGGCACCCTTTCCTCGAGAGGATGACTTTTTTTTATTACAGTAGGTCGCGTAAAATGGAGATAAAATCTCTTTCCTGATTTTTAAAAATTCAACAGAGCCGGACTTGTGCACAAATGTTTTCTCTGCCGCAACATGGTTATTTAAATGCACTTGAATACGGTACGTGTCTTGATACTTCGCAAGCTTGGTATGGGCCTTTAACAAACTTATTTTGCCGTCAACCAGACAATCTTCGAAACCCGTTAAATCAACTTTTCCAATCAACAGGTTGCCATGACCGAGGGTCTTGTCTTCAATGGCCCAATTTTTTGATTTTAACCAACTCTCGTATCTTTTCTTTTTATCCAAGAAGCGTGGCTTGCTGTCATTTCGCTCGGTGCCCCAATCCACGATAAACTCTCCGCTCATGTGTCTGAGTCCAGCAATAGTTGTGTCAAAAACAATATCATCATCATCTTGAAAAGCGACCCAGTGGTTCTTTCCGGTTTGACAGTAGTGTGCATACACATTTCCAAACTCATTATCTAAAACAAAATTTTGAAAATCCCAAAAATTCAAATCTACTTTCGGGCAAACAAAGAACGAAAATATTTGAGAACAACAAACTTTCTCAGGGTTTTTTTGTCTTTGAAGTTCACTGGAAACATAAAGTTCAATTTCATGACAGAGGTTGTTTATCTCGCGTATTGCGATTCGCACATCATCAGTAGCGTTCAAAAAGAAAGAGCCACTATCGTTCCAATCCTGGCCTTGCAGAATTACAAAATGATGGTGAACCTTATTCATTAAAGCGCGATTAAGAGCAGTTCCATTAAAAACTGTTTCGGGCGTACAATACTCCTGGATAAAATGAGGGTTTGGAATCGCCTTCATGTAGTCATTTATCATATCGAAGTTCTTATTTATTTCATCGCACAGAAAAGGTAATGACCTTCCGCTGTAAGGAAATCCTAAAAAATGGAAATTTTTTTCGAGTTCAACGTTCGAGTTTAAAGCTTGAGCTAATAAACTCATCCAGCGTAATGATGAGTGTCGATCTGTCATATTAATTCGATACACAAAGACATCGCCTGTGTTCAGGCTATTTCTTAATGTCACCTCGACATAATTCGTTAACATGGCACCTCTTTTTACCGAATATAATGAGAACGCAGAACCTCTAAAGTCTGCGAATCCAGATAAACTTCAAGCCCAGGCAGTTTTTTGCTGGGATTGCCTCTAAGTGACTGATCAAGTGGAATCTCTTTGTCAATAAACAAAACACAAAACTCGTTCTTATTTGTCCTAGATACCTCCGAGCGAAATTGATTCGGATCAAGTTTTTTTGACAATAACTCCTGAATGGCAACTTCAACGATTCGACGGTCTTCAACAAGCTCGATCAATTTTAAGACAGAGCGCCGAAAACTCTCTGTGGCCGGGGGAAATGGTGCGGTCAACTTGACCTCGGTTAATTGCCCCTGGTGTTGAAGGCTCCATTCTTCGACTTCAATATCAGTAAGTTTGTGTGAACTTTTGGGTGAAATTGCGAGATCAGACAAAGAGTGAATATCTATCGAGCTTAAAAACTCTTTAGCTTCACCAGCTGTCAACACCGCTTGAAATTTCGTTTTGTATTCAGTGTTTTTTTTGGGGGTTAACACCCATCCTACTTTGTCTACCAACCCTAATAATTGCCCGCTATCATTTCGAATCGTTAGCTGCTGGGAACCAGATCCGAGTTCTCCCCCATGTTGCCAATAACGAAAAAGCACTTCTTCTTGAGGCATAACTTTCACCTTCCCCGTCTTAGCCCAAGCGGATAAAGAACAAATAAAAATGAGACCTAAGAAAACCTTATCCATCAATAAGCTACCATGCAGCTTTGCGACTTTGTTTTCGTCTTGGTTTTTCAAAAAACAGGGGGGGGGCAAGCCTTTCCAGTGACAACAGTTCGATCCCCAAGACTTCGCTTTTTTTGTTGAAATCAAAAAGAATACCCGGACTTAAGTCGACCGTTTTAGTTACTCGACCTTTGCGGATATGAATGTAGCCGACATCAAGTTTTACATCTTTATCGACTTTCATAAATCGCCTTCCAATAGGTCTTGATCGGCCAATAGCCTGATCCAGCTGCATCAAACGCACGATCTCTTCGACGTTCTCGATATATTTCTCAAGCGCAAAAATACGCGCCGCTTTTTGCAAGGCCTCTTCATGAAGAAGTTGATTCTTCGTACGCAGTGATTCGTATTCGGGAAGGAGGGTTTCAAACGTCGTCATCGTTGAATACAATTTGAACTATATTTGATTCATCATCAACCGATTTGATCGAACTTTAAACTCTCGTGCGCTTTCATTTTCCAAATATCCACACCCGACAGAAGCCATTGCAGCTGTTCTGTCGTCAGCACCACGGTCAAATCTTTAAACTCACCGCGGGGCCATGGATACTTCGCCTCCTCTCTTTGTCCGGATCAATAAATTCAGCGGACTTGCTTAGGCTGCGCCTTTTGAAGCATCGGCTACCCGCCGAACAAGGCAGTGTTTTGGGGCACTAACTGCTACAAATTTTGTTTACAGAGCTGAACCAGGGAATCATAAATGCGCCTTAAACCGGTCAAAATGAGGTTTAGAGGCAGAAGTCCTGTTTAAACTGAGATGGCGCGGCTTCATGGAGATTTGAAATCTGGATACCATACAGAAAACATCACACACTAAGAAAATGAAATTGCCCGTCTTATTGTCAGCAGTCGTTCTGTTGGCACTCATTTTTGGAGTACTTGTGGCTGGAGCAAAAACGTCAGAAGCTTTTGGCAATTCACTTTCCATTACCGAGGCTTAGAAAATTGCTCGCGATTTTCTGGCAAAAAATAGTAGTAGCAATTGGGGCAAGCCCTTGATCATCAATGCCAGAAAGTAGGGTTCTGCGAAAAAAGCAGAACTCAGTGTGTTTTAGAAAAATCTATTTGAGAGGGAAAAAACAAAGCCCGACAGATAACTATCGGGCTTTTGGTTTAGATTGAAGTGTTTGCTGACCAGTGAAAAAACTGAATCTCAATTCAACTATTGAGGATTATAGGCGATTTCAGCGAAAACAAATTCAGATTTGAAGTCATCGGTAGAGAATTTTCGCTTCAGATTCAACGACATGTGAAGCAAGCATGAAAACTTTGACTTCCGACTTTTTGATCAAGAAATTTTTCTGAGCCGGCACCTCGAAGAATTCGATTTGGATTTTTTAGTGGTCAAGAATTCTGAGACTTTCAATTCGGCAAAGCGAAGCCACAAGAGCTGCGCTCTTGAAAAAAAAGATCAATTTCTCATGTCGGCAGAAATCGATTTACTATGAGTTGCTGATCCAGGTAAACAGATCTGAGTGGACCGTGAAATATGGCAATGGCAGCTCAGCCAATAGAGAGACGAGGGCCACCGGGGCTCAGCGGTAAATTTCAAGGAGGAGACGGATATTCATCGAACGGTCGCTCGAGAAACGAAGGCCAGAAGACTCGAGCGGAACGCCACGCCCAGAGGATGAGCTCTCTGATCATAAACCTGCGCAAAAGTGATAAGTCCCGCATAAGATAAGACGGGCTGAAGTAGTGCAGCGTCGCTCACGTCGGCAGACAAGAGTGCTCCAGAAGTCTGACTTTTGGAGATTGAATTTTGAAGCGGTTATCTGATCGAATCGAAATTTCGATTCGATCAGTATTTGCGGGCGAAAAATTTGGCCCAACTTGTGGCAAACAGGTATTTTGGACTTCTTAACGGCCGGGGAAGCACAGAACTGGAAGCAAGGCAGTGCGAATTAGACTGACTTTTTCCAAATCGTCTTTGGAGTCATTTTCTGCTCTTTACAGCTTTTCAAAAAATCATTAACAAGAGTTTGATATGGAACGTGTGTCTGCTCGCTTAGTTTTTTGAAATAATCAACAACGTCAGCATCAAGACGAATAGTGACACTTTTCTTAAGCTTTTCAACATAGGGATTGTCGACCAACTTCATTTTTTTTAGATCATATTCTTTACGCATAGTTTCTCCTAAATGTTTTCAAAATCATATTTTTCTTTTTTTGTGGCTTTGCGGGCACTTATAACTCGAATCGTGCTCTCAGACTCTTTGTAGACATGAACCACAAACAATAGATTATTCTTCTGACTATGACCGATTAAAATATATCGATCTTCCTGTTCTGAGTGGTCTGGATCATGTCCTAATTTTGCAAATGGATCATAGAAAACCGTCGAAGCCTCTTCAAATGAGACTCCATGTTTTTCAAGGTTTGCTTTAGCTTTTTTTGAATCCCACTTAAAATCCATACTTTATCGTACATACAAAGTATGTACCTGTAAAGCAAGATCACTAATTCTGGCAATTTAAACATTATCTATTTGAATTTATTGATTATTTTTAAAAGTCTCAAAATGAGACATTTGGTGCGCCCGGCTTGAGGAGTTTCGAACTGCGTGCGTTAAATACTCTATGACAGCTTAGAGCACCATACACCGCCCAGATCAAAAATCCCTTTACCAAAGAAACGACGCCATCAACTTGTCAGATCAGAAATGTCAGAGCGCCAAGACTTGAAGAGATTGTGATAAACTCGCTCAAGACCCTGCTCAGTGACGAAAGCCTGATCACGAAATGGATTGAGATCTACAAAGCAAAGACAAAAAACGATTTACCTGATGTCCAAGCCAAATCAAAGCAGATGGATCAAGAGATTTTGGCAACAACTAAGAAGATCGCAAATCTTGTGCAAAGAGTGGCCGAGCTTCCAGCAGAAGTTCCCGCTGATGCGTTTTACGAGCAAATCAAGCAGATGAACCACAAACTAAGCGAGCTAAAACTTGCGAAAGAAAAATTGAACACAAAAGAGATGAATTTGTTCGGTCAAGACATTGACCAAGATGGATTAAAGAAAAAAATCGAAAGAGCTATTCAGAATCTAGAAAAGTCCCCGAAAGAAAAACAAAGAGCTGTCTTTTCAAATTTGGTAAAGTTCGTCGAGATTCACCCGATGAAAATCAAAATTGGGATGTTGGCACCCACAAAAATGAAAGCCACCGGCACCGATGGTGAACCGCTGTCAGAGAAATCTCAAAATCTTCAGGAAAAAGAAGGAAAATTACTCGAGTTCGACCCGAACCGTCGTGGGGGTTCGAGTACTGTTGGAAATGGTGCCCCGGGCCGGACTTGAACCGGCACGACCGTTTAACCGAATCCCAGGATTTTAAGTCCTGTGCGTCTACCAATTTCGCCACCGGGGCCTTGCGGGAGCGACCAAACGCTTGAGTTGAACATCCTTTCGAGATCTTGACAAGGGCGGACACCTGGCTTCAGATCAACCCATGACCCAACGACCGGCCCCCCAACGTTTGAGTGAAGCTTTTGCTGCTTTGATAAGCACCAAAGGTCTTTTGCTGCTACTCTTTTTTGCTTTTACAATGACGGCCGACCAAACACTGACTGGCTTGATGGAGCAAGAGCTGCTGAATCCCGATGGCGCGACCGCTAAGATTTGGGTTTTTGGCGGTCTTTCTTTTGCGCTGGGCCTGCTGACCCCACTCGTCATGATTTTTGTGATTCTCTCAGTTTGGCGCTTTCCGAACGAGAGACTACTGACCGTCGCGCAAAAACATTTGGGCTATCTGGCCAAAGAAGAAATACGCGTGATGGGCCACTCTCTGCTCTGGGGCCTGCTGCTGATCGTCCCGGGCATCGTTCGTTTTTTTCAGTGTTTGTTTGTCCCTTTCGTCGTGCTTCTTGACCCTCAGTATCAAGACGGCCAAGCCGATGCACTCAAGTCCTCATGGGCTCGGGTGCGCCGGGTTTGGTTTCGCCTGGCCGTGCTGTTTCTCTTCTTTGGCTTGGGCGTGCCGGTCTTGATGACCACCTTTGATGGCTACCGATCGCTGATCGACCAACCCATCACGGCGCTCCCGCTGTTCTTCGTTGAACTCACAATCTTGATTGTGTTTCAATGGAGCGTTCTGCAAACGTGGGAGAGAGCCAATGAACCTAATGTTTCCATGGTCTGAGATCAAACTTCGCGGCCGCGGCCTGACCTTTGATGATGTTCTACTGGTGCCGCGAAAGTCTGAAGTCCGATCTCGCCGCGATCCGAGCCTCCGCTCCAGGCTCACCAAAAAAATTGAAATCGAGACGCCGATCATCAGCTCTAACATGGACACGATCACCGAAGCTGACATGGCTTTTGCGATGTTTCAGGTCGGCGGCGCCGGTATTTTGCACCGTTTTTTGTCGACCGAAGCACAGTGTGAACAGGTTCGTATTTTAAAAGACAAAGGCGTGCAGATTTTGGCCGCTAGCATTGGCGTCACTGAAGACGACCGCGAGCGCGCCAAAGCCCTACTCAAAGCCGGCGCAAACTTATTGACGATCGACATTGCGCACGGGCATTCGGTTTCTATGCTCGAGACCATGACATGGATCAAAGATTTTTCTCCGGGCACCCAAATCATCGCCGGCAATGTCGCGACCCCGGAGGCCGCCGAAGAACTGATTCAAGCCGGCGCTGACGCCATCAAAGTTGGCATAGGCCCAGGTTCGATGTGTACAACAAGGATTATTACCGGCAACGGCGTTCCGCAACTGACGGCAATCGCTCTTTGCGCCGAGATTGCGGATGCCTATAAGGTGCCCGTTATCGCTGATGGCGGCATCAAGACCAGCGGCGATATCGTCAAGGCATTCTCGGCAGGAGCTTCAACCATCATGCTGGGGAGCATGCTCTCAGGGACCATCGAAACTCCCGGAGAAATCAAGCATGGCAAAAAATTGTACCGCGGGATGGCTTCGCGCTCAGCGCAGGATTCTTGGCGAGGCGGCGTTCCGAAAGGAATGGCGCCCGAGGGCGAAAGCACGCAAGTGTCGGTCAAAGGACATGTCAAAGACGTGATCCTTGAGCTCACAGGGGGCTTGCGCAGCGGAATGTCGTACTTAAACGCGCAGAGCCTCAACGAGATTCGTGACCGAGCTCGATTTATCGAAATGTCGAACGCGGGCATTCGCGAATCCCACGCGCACGGTTTATAGGGCCTCACCTAAAAAAGGAGTCTTTTGAAAACGGCGATTGGAGTTTTTGATTCGGGAGTGGGCGGACTGACGGTTCTTAAGAGCCTTCGTACCGAATTTCCGAAGCAAGAATTTATCTACCTGGGCGATACGGCCAGACTCCCCTACGGCGCCAAGTCCGGCGAAACCATTCGACAATACAGCTTGCAAAATATTCGCTACCTCGCTTCGCTGAACGTTCAAGCGGTTGTTGTGGCCTGCAATTCGGCCAGCACGCAAGTGACTGAATCTGAACTTGAAGGTCTTCCGATTTACAACGTCATTGATCCCGGCGTGACCGCGGCCTTAGCAGTCACTCAAAATAACAGCATTGGCTTACTTGGAACGCGCGCCACGGTTGAAAGTCATGTTTATCAAACCAGACTAAAAAAACAGGCCGCACTTCTGGGTAAAGACGACTTGCGGATTTTTGCGCAAGCCTGCCCGCTCTTTGTGCCCTTGGCTGAAGAGGGCTGGACCGGCGACCCCATTACGAACTTGATCGTATATCGCTATTTGCATCCACTTTTGCACGAAGAAGTCGATACGATGATCTTAGGTTGCACCCACTACCCGATCTTAAGAAACTCGATCGAGCGCGCCGCCGGTAAAGCCGTGAACCTTGTCGATTCCGGCAAAGCCCTCGCTAACCTGATGAAGCAAGATTTTGCGAATGGGCGACTAAAGCCTAGCGCCAGCCCGTCATTAAGAGTCCTTATGACCGATCTCTCGAGCCATTTACAAAAATGGGCTTTCGAAATTCTCGAAGAAACCTCGCGGCCGATCGAAGTCGTCAATACCACTTGATCAGGTCTCCGACTCTAAACCGACCAGATGTGTTCAGGGACCTCGCCCAATAGATTGTACTGGCTCGAAAGAACGGCGCCGTAGGCACCGGCTTCACCGATGATCACGACATCACCTTCTTGCGGCTGACGAAGCAAGCGCAAAGAACCCAATGTATCACTTGACTCGCACACGGGCCCCACGACATCAAAAAGTTCGGCTGGGCCCCCCTCGCGGGTCTGCAGCAACTCAATCCGGTGATACGCCTGGTACAGCATCGGGCGAATCAAAGCATTCATCCCGACATTGAGAATTAAAAAATTTTTGTAAGGCGTGCGCTTCACATACTCGATGTTAGCCGCCAAAAAACCAGCACGCGCAACCCAGAATCGCCCGGGCTCAAAATGCAGTTCATTTTTGTAACCCGCAAGACTTTGCCCTAAAACTTGGGCATATTTGAGCAAAGTCTGATGATCTTCGGCTTCGGTTCCTTTGTACGAAATCCCAACACCGCCGCCGACATCGAGGGATTTTGAGGTCAAGCCACGCGCCTCCAGCTGAGCTTCGACCGCGAGCGTTCGGTGAATCGCATCTTCGAGTGCGGCAAAATCTTGCAGCTGAGAGCCGATGTGCAGACTCAGGCCTTGAAAAACGAGAACATCTTTATTTTTTAAAATGATGTCGGCCATCTCGGGCAAATCCAAAGCATCGACGCCAAATTTGTTTTCGCGAAAGCCCGTGGCAATATAGGGGTGTGTTTCGGCCTTCACCTCGGGATTAAAGCGGATCGCGATGCTTGCACGTTGATTTGTTTTTTTTGCCAGATCGACGATTCGCAAAAGTTCAGGGGTACTTTCGATATTGAACTGCCCCACATTTAATCCCAGAGCGTGGGTAATCTCGTCTTTGGATTTGGCCACGCCCGAGAAAACGACGTCCCCGGCTTTAAAGCCAGCCCCGAGCGCCGCGCGGAATTCGCCGCCACTTACGACGTCAACGCCAAAGTCCTCTTGCGCAAGCATCTTCAGCAGCTCGGGATGATTATTGGATTTCATCGCAAAATGAAAATGCAGCGGCTGTTTCAGGTGCTGCGAAAGAATCTGGCGGTAAGCTTGGGCGCGAGAACGCACGATCTCGAGAGAAAGAAAATAGGCCGGCAGCGGTACTTTACTTTGCGTCATCGCCGCGGCCAGAGGCCTTTCAGCAAAAAAAAGTTCCCCGTTGGCGCTCTTTTCGAGCCCTTTCAACCATGGAACCTTGACCTCGCTGACAGAATCCGATTTCATGTGCCCATTCTTATCAGGAGTGGTTCGAATGACAAGTTTCGTTTTCGGCACAACCCCTTTGGGACTCCCCATCGAGGCCTCTCATTTCTTACCTGCCGGCGTACCGCTAGGCACACGTCTGCCCAAGGT
>JBKCUU010000128.1:0-28266 GCA_046318155.1 Bdellovibrio sp.
TTCACCCGCGATTTGAAATTTTGCTGAAAGAGAATGAGCCCTTAGCCACCGTGCGAGTCAAATTTTATCCGCAGAATGAAGTGTCGTTTTTTGACGAACGAAGCCTCAAAACTCGTGATTTTTCGATCTCACTTGCCAGCCTTGATTTGGGATTTGAGGGGACTGCAAAGTTACCAGCCGAGATTGAGATGACCCGCCGATGGCTGCATCAAAACTTACGTTTGGACTACGAGAAACCGGGCCGCATTCGAATGAGTTGGAAGGTGGCGGCGCCCACCGATCACTCAATCTGATCGCCTTTGGCGATCACTCAAACTGATCGCCTTTGGCGATCACTCACACTGGCATTAAGGCTCGAGCAATTGCTTAAAAAAGGGGGATGTCTTTGCGAGCTCTGCAACATAAGGCTTCACGTCGTTTTGCAAATGCGCCGGAAAGCGGCTTAAGGGTTGGATGTGATCCCGGGGAACGTATCTGAATGTGAGGTTCAGGCGGCGAGTTTTGAAATCATCCGTGTAAGTCTCGAACAATTCGCCGCGCTTGTCTTCGACCCGTTGGACGCGGTGAAAGAGTTGTTTTTTGTAGCGATCACCACCAAAAATTTGCAGTGATGAGTCCTCAAGCCATTGCTGAAGAACCACTTGGCTGCGCGCCTGCTTGTGCGCGCTCGACACAAATTGAAACAAGGCGCGGTCGCCAAACGAAATCGAAGCTACGGGGCCGGGTTCAAAATCTTTGTGCTCACCCACGCGTGCGACATCCTCGTTTTTGCCAGGGCCGATTTGGGTGCCGTAATAGTTGACGAGGCAGGTATTGAGTTCCCAGTCGCGCGGCACATCTTTTTCTGGAAAGTGCTCACGCACCATGTGCTGAATCTCGTTCACGAGTGACTGCATGAAGGGCGGAAAGGGCTCGGCCTTCACACACCGAAACTCCATCCCTTTGGGTGGATGGTAGTAGTTGAGACAGGCAAACTGCCAATTGCCGAGCCAGTACACGGGGCGCAGCAGGCGGCGCTGGGTCTGTCCAGCGGGCGGGGGATTGCTGGCAGAAAAGCGTTGTTCCCAAATCGGATGATAGGCCCTGAGCTCACCAAGAAGTTTGGCGCGTGCGGCAGGATTCAAAAATGGCGACTTGTAGATAAGTCCCCGGGTTGTCGCAGTGTTCAGTTTTGACATTGCCCTCACATATCGACTTGAATGCGTTTATGTCAAAAGCTATGTCCGAAGCGACGTCCAAATCAGCAGTCATCCCCGAGTTTCCAGTCACGCATGAACTTCGTGAGCGCCTCATTCAGCACCTCCCGCGTTTAGGCGGGAAAAAAATTCTCATCCTGGGTGATGTCGGTTTGGACGAGTACGTGATGGGCGAAGTGCGCCGCATTTCTCCCGAAGCGCCCGTGCCCGTTGTTGAGGTGGACTCTGAAGACTTGCGCCTGGGCTTAGCTGCCAATGTGGCGCAAAACATTCGCGCGATGGGCGGGGAGCCCTGCCTGATTTCGGTCATTGGAAAAGACGCGGGCGCCGATTTGCTCAAAGGCCTTTTTGCTTCAACGGGCGTTCCGACGCAAAATCTGGTGCTGGATGAAACGCGCCCGACCACCCGCAAAGCCCGCATCATGGCGAAGCATCATCATATCGTTCGCGTTGATCACGAGACGCGGCGGTTTTTGTCTTCCGAAACGGAGCAAAAAGTTTTAGAACGCGTTCACAAAGAGATCGAATCTTGCTTGGCTGTGATCATCGAGGATTATGCCAAAGGTTTTGTGACTCCCACCTTGTTTCAAGCCGTCGTTAAGATCGCCCACCAGCATCAAAAGCCCGTCTATGTCGACCCTCATCAAACACGAACCGGCGATTACTACAGCGGCTGTGATTTGATTAAGCCCAACTTTGACGAGTCGGTCGCTTTGGCCGGATTGAATACCGATGATCTTCGTCACAATCCCAATAAAGTCAGCGAAGTCGGTCAGACTTTGCAAAAAAAGACGGGCGCGAAACAGGTCGTCATGACGCGCGGAAAAGACGGCATGACCATTTTTTCGGGCGACACCATGGTGCAGGTTCCAACATTTGCGCGTCAGGTTTTTGATGTGACCGGGGCCGGAGATACCGTCATCGCGGCGCTGTCATTAGGTTTGGTCAGCGGACTGAGTTTACAAGAGGCTTGTGTGTTGGCCAACTTTGCGGCCGGGGTCGTCGTGGCTCAAGTGGGCTGCGTCCCGTGCACGACCGCCGAGCTGGCGGCGGCCATGTCCGATCACGATCAATTAACCTGATCGCCTTTGGCGATCAATCAAACTAATCGCCTTTGGCGATCAATCAAACGCATGCTGACGAAGTGAGTCTGAGTTGCGCAGCTGCTTGAATGTCTCTTCAATCCAAATTTGGTAGTACGATACACTCGAGTGCGCGATTCCCGTTTTGCAAGAGACGTCTTGCTGGCGTTCAAACTCGGGCTGATCCAGCTCGTCAACTTTAGAAGCCACGCCGATCACCTGGTATTTACCCGCCTCGTTGCGAGCCAGCGCCGGGCCGCCCGAATCGCCGACGCACGCACCGGAACCATTGCGTTGATCAAAGTACAAGAGGGGAGAAGTCGCCATTGGCAAAATACTTTTTGCAGCCAGAGGTCCCGAGTAGGGAACAATGTGCGTGTATTTTAAATCGTGCGGGTCATTGCGTGCACTGGTGTTGTAGTCGCTTTGCGTTCCGTATCCGGTCAATAACACGGGGGTGTACTTGGTGATCGCGAAAGGACGGTTCACTAACGAAAGAGTGCGGTACTCCGCCGGTGCGGGCCGCGACAAGCGAATCATCGCCATATCATTTTCAAAGCGAGAGGCGTTGTAGCCACGGTGAATTCGAACGGCAGAAACTTCGTTGAGGGCGCCCGCATTGTTGGCGCGAAAAGTACAGAGGGGCTCCGCCGTGAACATCACTTGCGTGCGTGATGCGATCTCGTAACGGTCGACGCAGTGGGCGGCCGTCAAAACAAGATTGCGGTCAATCAAGGTGCCGGTGCAAATCGAAATTCCGCCGCGAGAATTTTTTGTCAAAATCGCCACGACTCCGCGAGCAATCCACGAATCTTTATGAACCCGTCTGCCACCAAATATACCTTCGCCTGCAGCAGGCTGTTTTTCGCCGGCGTTCGCGTCACAATAAAGAGTATCGGTGGTCTCACCCTTGCTCTCGCTACTGCCAGAGCAGGCGGTCAGACCAAAGAAAAGCATCAAACAAACTGAGAACATCAACTTCGACATCACGGGAGCCCCTCGCTGTCAGATTTGTAAAGAGGTCGCCTCTTGCGAATGACCTCGAATTGTAATTGACTAACGCATAAATAAAGACGCATTGGTCTTGTCCTCGCTGGCTACAAAATGACGTACTCGAAAAAGCTCCTCGACGTGGCTTTAGCCACGCCTCCGGGGCTTTTTCTCTGTGCGCCATTTTTCGCTCAGCAAGTCCATCGCCCACTGCACCTTTATTTATGCGTTAGTCAATAAGTGGCGTGGTTCTAACCAAAAACGGGCCCGGTTTCCAGGCGACAATCGCGGTGGGTAAAAGGTTCTTGGCCGTGTGAAGTCTCAACAAGATCCCCCGCGATGGGCTGCCTAGAGATACTAAATAACAATGTCAAATCAACAGCTTAGGTGGGTCTGGCCAGGGCACCCGAGTTTGGTCAGAACGGGCCTTTGAAAAGATTCTGGGTTTTCGGTCGACGAGGCCTCAAAGGTGGCGCTGTGGACCCCCCTGTGGTACACCCATGACCTCTATGGAAACTCAAAAAGCAAAGAAGCAACCACGCACGCCCGAGAAGCCGTCAATTTCACCCGATGGACGACGTCCTTGGGAGGTTGAGAACCCGGCTTTGCGTGAGGTTCTTGAGCCCGGTGAGCCCGTTAATTTTTTTAGTCTGACTTTGGATGATCTCAAGGCCTTTTTGAATGGCCTTGGCAAAGAGCAGTTTCGCGCTCAGCAAATTTACAAATGGGTTTATGAGCAGAACGTGACGGACTTTGATCAAATGAGCAACTTGTCGAAGACCTTTCGCGACGAGCTCAAAGGTAAACTTAGTTTTGAACTTCCTAAAGTCACCTCGCACCTCAAATCCGTCGACGGCACGCAAAAATTTTTGTTTACCGTCAAAGGCGGATTTACCGTTGAGGCTGTGATTATCCCTTCGGATGACCGGCTCACGTTGTGCGTGTCTTCGGAAGTGGGCTGCAATATGGCCTGCAAGTTTTGCTTTACTGGCAAACAAAAACTCAAGCGCCGCTTGTCAGCCTCTGAAATCGTGGGTCAGTTTTTACAGGCCGAGCGCCTGCTGCCTGAAGGTCAGCGTCTGACCAACATCGTCTTCATGGGAATGGGTGAACCCCTCGATAATCCCGAAGCCGTTTTTAAATCGATCGAAGTTTTGCGCAGTCAGTACGGCCGTAATTTTTCTCGCCGCAAAGTGACTGTTTCGACCTCGGGTCTGGTGCCCGAAATGTGGCGGATTTCGGCGGCTCACACGCGCTTGGCGGTTTCGCTCAATGGTTACGATGATGCCAGCAGGACTTCGATCATGCCGATCAATAAAAAGTACCCTCTCGAGCAACTGCTTGAAGCCTGCCTGGAGTACTGCCGTGACACTAAAGATCACGTCACGTTCGAGTACGTTCTCTTAAAAGGAATCACCGATCAGATCGAGCATGCGCGCAAGCTACACGCCCTGACTCGCGGGATTCCGTGTAAGGTCAACATCATCCCGTTTAATGAACATCCCGGTTCTGAATTTGAGCGCCCCTCGGATGAAACAATCGAGCGCTTTCACTCGGAGCTGATGCGTTTAGGAACTCACGTTCTTTTGAGACGAACAATGGGACGGGATATTTTTGCCGCTTGCGGACAACTCACCTCTGAGTTTGAGAACAAACCGCAAAACATGGATATTTCAAATTCTAATATTGGAGGAAACAGTGTCCGAAATTTTAGTGGTTGGCAGCCTCGCGTATGATTCGATCAAAACTCCGACAGGATCTGCGCCCCGCGCCCTCGGCGGATCGGCGAATTATTTTTCGTTAGCCGCAAGCTTGTACTCGAAGGTTCGCGTTGTTGGCGTTGTTGGTGATGATTACGCAGATTCAGACCGTGAATTGCTTCTCAAGCGTGGTGTTGATTTATCGGGGATGAACGTCAAAGCCGGCAAAACCTTTCATTGGGAAGGTTCTTACGAAGGTGACATGAACGAAGCGATCACGCACAAAACAGAGCTCAACGTTTTTGAAACCTTTGATCCCATCTTGCCTGCTCACTACAAAGATTCAAAGTTTGTGTTCTTGGCCAACATTTCGCCTGATCTGCAGGGAAAGGTTTTGGATCAATGCCAAAAGCCGACTTTAGTTGGAATGGATACGATGAATTTTTGGATCAGTTCAAAATTAGAGGATCTCAAAAAAACTTTGAAGCGTGTCGACATCGCCCTGATCAACGAGGGCGAAGCGATGATGCTGACCGGAGCGAACAACGCGATTGAAGCAGCACCCCGTGTTTGTGAACTCGGCCCCAAAGCGATGGTCATCAAACGGGGCGAGTACGGCTTTGTTCTGTATACCAAAGAAGCGGGCTACTTTATTTTGCCTGCATTTCCGATCACAAAAGTGATCGACCCCACAGGTGCGGGTGATACATTTGCCGGCGCGTTCTTCGGTTACTTGGCAAGTTTGGGCCGAGCACCGACGTCGGCCGACCTGAAGCAAGCCTGCGTTCGCGGGACAGTCACCGCCAGCTTTACGATCCAAGACTTTAGTGTAAAGGCTCTTTCAGAGGTCACCCCGGCCTTGGTCGAGGAGCGATTGAGCGCCTACCGCCAAGTCATTCAGCTTGGGTAAGCTTCGCCATCGCCCATTTTTGCGTCGACCAAAGGCCAGCTTCGAGCTGGCTTTTGTTTGTTAGACCCCCAAAATCCTTTATGAATACGGGGATTCTGCCGATCAGAATCCCGAATGGCAAAGAAGACAAAAAAACCGATTTCAGAGACTATGGTGAAGTCCATTTTGGAAGACCTCCAAAATGAGAACGAACTTGCCAACAAGAAAAAAGAGAGCTCTGCTCTAGGCCAAGCCATTCTTCAATCCAGCCCCAATCCCACGCGAGTTGTTCCTCAAACGCGTGTCTTGCCGGAGGGACTTTCGAGCGAATCAGCGATTTTTGGTCCCCGCAAACCTGAAGCCGAGGCCTCCTCTGAGAATGAGGTCAAGGAGTCTTCCCTTTGGACACCTTCGATTTCGCAGGGCCCTGCCATTGTGAAAGTCGGGGATATCGAAATTTCGAAGCCGGATGGGATCGTGGCTTTTGGAGACAGTGAAAGCTCAACACCAAGTTTTGAGCCCTTGGTTCTTCAAGGTATCGAGCTCCCGCCCACACCTCAGTCGGCTGGTCTCAATGATGCGAATGACGAAAATTCTAAAACAGGGCCCGTTTCTCAAGACCATGCGGGTGAAGCGACGCAGCAGTTGCTCGATTCTTCGCAGACTCGTCGTTTGGATGAGTCGAGCTCGGTCACATTTAATCGTGGCGGTGGGGATTCAAGCGACCGCACTCAACCCATGATTCGTCATGGCGGGATGACTTCGCCCAGTGATGCGTCCACAAAAGTCTCGCACGGGTTTTCGCGCCCCTTGACGAAATCAAGTGCGAGCTTGGCGGCGAGCGTGACCGAGGCGCAAATGCTTCAGGCCGAAAATCTTCGGATGGCCCAGTCGCGCATTCTAGAACTCGAAAAAGAAGTCGAAACTTTGCGCCAAGAAAACGAATTGCTTGCGTCTGCCGGCGAAATTGCCAAGAAACGAGCCGAGGAGTTGTTCGAAAAAATTTCGGCCGTTGAGCGTGTCAAGATCGATGAGCTTGAGCATGCACAAATGGAAATGAATATTTACCGAGAAAATCTGGTTGAGAAAGACAAAGAGCTGGGTCGCATGCGACAAAAAATCGAGGATCTCGAGTCGCGCCTTGCCAAAGACTTGAAAAAGATTCGTGTGCGCGAGCGCGAGCTTGAAAATCGCTTGGAACTGTCCAAAATGGAAAAGACAGCACTCGTTCGTTCTAAAGATGACGCCATTCTAGATTTGAAAAACAAAGTCGATCATCTATTTGCTGAGCTCGAAAACTACAAACACAAGTGTGCCGACCTGGGCCAAAAAGTTGACGGTCAGCACGATCAGCTTGGACGTACGGTACGAGCCCTCAGATTGGCACTCACGCATTTAGAAGCGAATGACACGTCTGGGACAGTGACGCCTTTTAAAAAAGCTGAGTGACATGGAAGAAACCACCACTGCAAATGCCACCCCCGCAATCACTCCTGGAAAAAGGCGCCTCAAGTTGGTGGTCAGTGATTTGCATTTGGGTAAAGGCCGTTTGCTTCCAAGCGGCGGGATCAACGCGTTTGAAGAGTTTTTCTACAGCGACAAGCTTTGTGAGTTTTTGCACTACTATACGTCGGCGGCTTATGATGACGCCGAAATCGAACTGATCATTAATGGCGATTTTCTCAACTTTCTGCAGGTGGACTATAAAGGGCACTTTCTGACGGTCTTGACCGAGGGTGTGTGTCTTGAAGTTTTAAAATCGATCGTCGAGGGTCACCGCAAGGTGTTTACCGCCATGGGCGAGTTTGGCAAAAAAAATGGGAACTCGATTACCTACATCGTGGGGAATCATGATCAAGCCATGCTTTGGCCTGCTTGCCGAGAGGCACTGAATGAATCTGTCGGGGTCCCTTTACGTTATAAGAATATCGTTCACTATTTTGATGGCGTGCATATTGAACACGGTCACATGCACGAAGCGGCCAATCGCATGGACCCGCGTCGATTTTTTTTGAAAAAAGAATTGGCCGAACCGATCTTGAATCTTCCCTTCGGCTCGCACTTTTTTATCGAGTTTGTTTTGAAGATCAAACATCAGTATCCCTTTGTCGATAAGATCCGGCCGTTCTCGAAGATGACCCGCTGGGCGCTCTTCAATGAAACATGGATGACGATTAAATCCAGCTTTCAATTGATCGGTTATCTGGCGCGCTCAATCATTGTGCGTGATCCACGAAAGCAGATTGGTTTTAAGCGTCTGCTGAAGATCGTTCTCGAGAGCGCGATCTTTCCGGACCTGACCGAGTCGGCGCATAAAATTTTGCAAGATGAACGCGTCCACACGGTCATCTTTGGCCACTCTCATGTCTATACCTATCGGCAGTGGGAAAAAGACAAAGAATACTTCAATACGGGCACCTGGACAGAGGTGACTTCTCTCGATGTCGTGTCGCTCGGCAAGATCACCAAGCTCACCTATGTTTATCTTGAGTATCCTCAAGATGGCGGACGTCCTCGGGGGCGGCTCAAAGAATGGCGTGGGTATCACCGTATTGAGGAAGATGTTGCCGTTTCGTAGGTGCTTTTGTATGTTTTTGCCATGCTAAAAGCTCTTAAAACCAACCGTCCTGTCACACCCGAAAATTTCAACAAAGCTCGCGCCGGTCTCGAAAAATTTTTAAGCCGCAAAGACATTGGATTTACAGATTTGCCCTTGCGCGATACTTTGTGGACTGAGTCCGCGAGGCTGGGCCGAGCATTGTCGGCCAAGGCTTCAGACATTGTGCTGATTGGGATTGGTGGTAGCAGTTTAGGGCCGCAGTTTTTGGCCGAACTCTCGGATTCAAAAATCGCTGTGCATTTTGCTGACAATGTCGATCCTTGGCAGTTCAAAAGAATCTGCTCACGCATTAAGGACTGGAGTCAGTGCCACTTCTTATTGATCTCAAAAAGCGGCTCGACGCTTGAGACTTTGTTGACCGCGGATCTTTTCGATCTCGAGCTCAAGAAACAAGGTTTGTCGCTCGCGAAGCAGAGCCTCGTCATTACTGAGCCTCGTGCCAACTCTTTACGCCAATGGGCCGATGCTCATGGCGTCGAGACTCTCGAGATTCCGATTGATGTCGGAGGTCGCTTTTCGATTCTGTCTCCTGTCGGAATGCTTTTGGCTTCGGCTCTTGGCTTTTCTCTTGATGGTGTTCGCGAAGGCGCCAAGCAAGCTTTGGCTGAACGGCAACTGGTGGCCCAAATCTCAGCACAGGCGCTTGATAGTTTTGACCGCGAGGAGTGGATTACTTTTATATGGAGCTACTCGTCTTCATTGCGTTACTTTGGTCTTTGGTTTCAGCAACTTTGGGCCGAGTCTTTGGCCAAAGCCGTTGACCGTCAGAACCGGCCAGCAGCACGAGTCAGCACGCCGATGGCCGCGATCGGAACTTGCGATCAGCACTCAGTTCTTCAGCAAGTGATGGAAGGCGCCAAGGACAAATGGGTCATTCAGATCCGCGTGCAGGAGTGCGAGGCCAAGGGACCTGAGCTGAAGCAAAGTCAGTTTTCGGCTCTGAACTGGCTCGGGCCCATTTCGTTGGGCCAAGTTTTAGCGGCCGAGGCTGAAGCAACGATCGAAGGGCTTAAAAACAATGGCGTTTCGGTTCAAACACTGGAGCTTCAGGACCTAGGGCCTAAGTCGATCGGTTACCTTTTGATGTTTTGCCAGCTTGTGGTGGCGTGCGTCGGTGAAACGATCGATGTGAACACCTTTGATCAGCCCGGTGTTGAGCTGGGCAAAAGACTCGCCAAAGAAATTTTGCAAAACTGATTTGCTCGCCTCTGAAAGCCAGCTCATAATCAACCAGATGTCAGCAGAAGATGTTTCCGAAAAGACCAATATTGTCAGCAGTGATACGTTCAGTGGTCGCATGCAACAAGCCGATCAAGCGCCGCCGGCGCTTGTTGTCTTGATGGGGCCTGGCGGTTACGTCGGTAAACAGTTTGCGCTCGATAAAAACGAATACATTTTGGGCCGCTCGGCCGAGTGCTCGATTCAAATTGATGACAAATCCGTCAGTCGAAATCATGCCCGCGTTCAAGTGGCGGGGAGTGATGTGACGGTTTCGGACATGGGTTCTGCTAATAAGACCTTGGTCAACGGAGCCACGCTGAATCCAGGTTCGCCGTTTAAATTGAAAAATAATGATCAGATCAAAATCGGCAATGTGATTATCAAGTTTCTTGAAAGAGGCAACATCGAGGCATTTACCAATCGCGAGCTGAACGAAAAAGCCACGCGTGATGCCTTGACGGGTGCTTACACAAAAGGGGCGCTCATCGAGCGTGGCCCCGAAGTGATGAAGCGTGCCGAAACGTTGGGTGAAGAACTGAGTTTGATTGTTTTTGACATCGATTTTTTCAAAAAAATTAATGATCAGTTTGGCCACTCGGCTGGCGACTACGTTCTCAAAGAATTGTCTCGCATTGTGAGCACCAAGCTGACCCGCTCAGAGGATTTCTTCGCTCGTTATGGCGGTGAAGAGTTTGTGATCATTTTGATTAACAATTCGCTCAAGACCGCGATGGAAGTTTCGGAGCGGATCCGAACGACGATTCAAGGAACAAGCTTTACCTATGACAACCGAGTCATCCCAGTGACAATCTCAATCGGCGTCAGTTCAAGGCTCAAAGATGAAGTCTCGTGGGACGCCTTCTTTAAGCGCGCCGATGAAGCCTTGTACATGTCCAAACAAGGTGGCCGCAATCGAGTCACCATGTCCCCCAGCAACACGCTTTAAGGTGCCTGCTTCCCTTTGCAGAAGCATTGCGCCACGAAGTGTCGCAATGCTTCTGCAAAGGGAAGCAGGCACCTTAAAGCGTTCCGGCTTCGATGCGCATGTCGGAGATTTCTTTTTCTAGTTTTGCGGCCTCATGGCGCTCGTTGTTGATTTGAGCGTCGAGGTCATTCAAGCGGTTGTTGATCGACGAGAGTTGTGAATCGACGTTTGAAATTTGACCATCGTAAAGCGAGGCCTGTTGTTGACCGTGGGGTGTGCCGTTTGCGAGCTGCAAAGACTTGTACGAATCCAGGCGGTTTTTCTCGCGCTCAAGTTGGTCCCGTTGGAGATTTAGTGACCATCTGTCGGAATCGAGAGTGCGTGCTCTGGTTGCGTGAGATTGAACGCGCCTTTCTTTTTCGGTGATGCTGACCTCAAGAAATTTGAGCCGTCCCTTGCGAAAAGGCGGCATAAATTTTTTCTCGAGGTGATCTGGGCAGACCCCCAAATACGGGAGACCCGAAAGGCCTGCCTCGTGCGCGTTGTCTTGTTTGCAGTACTCGAGCGTGGCGAGCAAGTGCTGAGACAGCAAAAGCTTGAGCTCGGGGCCCTCGCACAGGTCTTTGGCAAACAAACGACCCTTGCGTCCCATGCTGAAGGCATTTTCTTTTGAGCAGTACTTTTCGCGGCCGGCTTTAAATCCCAAATCCAGTTGGCTGGCACTGATGTCCGCTTCGACCTTTCGGCATTCGTTGAGATAAGTATCGGCTTCGAGCCACTGACCACGTTCGGCCACGCTTTGGCCGTATTCGAACCAATTGGTTTTTTCGCAGTCCTTGCGTTTGAAGTAACTGGTGCAGCTCGTGGTCGCCAGTAGAACAAAGCTTAGAAAGAAAAATTTCATCCTTCTAATATAGGGAAGCGCGGGGCAATTGCTAGCGCCGCCGCGCCAAGGCGCTGGCACGATAAGCAAACCTTATCGGTTAAATAAATTAAATAATATCAATGACTTAGACAAAGTGATACCAAAACTTTGGCCTGGGGTTTGCTCGCTAGTTAAGCAGGGGGACTCATTGACGAGTCGCAAGCACTTGGGCTGCTTTGGAGCCTGGGCACCCTGAAAAAATGTGAGGACGTTAACCTTTTTTCGACAGGGGCGGGTCAAATGGCTGAAAGAAGACAGATCCTACAAAACGATCTGGGGTTCAATGCGGAAGGCGATCTTGAAATTGTCGACCGAGTACGAGCGGGAGATCGAAGCGCTTTTTCAGTTTTAGTCCGGAGGCATCAAAAAGGACTGATGCGATTATCGATGCGCTTCATGAAAGATTCAGACGCAGCGGAGGACGTCGTGCAGGAGAGCTTCATCAAGGCGTTTGAAAGATTAAGTTCCTTTGAAGGACGCGCGAGCTTCAAAAGCTGGCTCTATCAAATCGCGGTGAACACCGCCAAGAATCGACTGCGTGACCGCCGTGGTGGTGGAATCAATATTGATGACGTCCCTTTGGCCGTTGATGCCCGCGCCGAATCTTCGCTCGTGCACAACTCTGTCGCTGGAATCATTCAAAAATACGTGGACGAATTGCCTTTGAAGCAAAAGACCGCCCTGGTCTTGCGCATCTATGAAGATTTAAGCTTTAAAGAAATTGCCGAGATCATGGAGTGTCCCTACGACACGGCAAAAGCAAACTATAGACATGCCTTGATGAAGCTCAAAGATGAGCTTTCTAATCAACCCGATCTTCGCCACTGGACGGAAGAGACCGGGGGGTTTTTCATGGAAATGCACCGAAAGGTGGCGGAGGCCGAATCATGAAGCGCGAAGACAAACCAGGTGCGCCAGCACCAAAACCACGACCAAAAACAGGACCGAGTACCAGCAAACAGCTGAACGAATTGTTGGACCCAAACAAGGGTACGGCAGAAAAACTACGCGAGCTCGATACACTTGATGTGGAGTTTGGCGAAGATTTTTATAAGAGAATGCACGACCGGATCATGGCTCGTATTGTAAAGACGTCGGTGGAGTCTCCAAAGTCGCAACCGCTCACACCGGTTCGGCGCAAAGCGGGGAGCCAAGAGCTGACAAGTTATCTTGTGAGCCCTGGGCTCACCAATGACGGTGTGAGCCGCGGGCTCACGGTGATCCGCTAAAGTTCTGAGATTGCCTTTTCTGGTTCGGGATGTTTCTCGAGAAGTTTCACCTTTTCGAGAAACGTCCTGAAATCTTGGCCCGTCTTTTGGGCCAATCCTTCAAATTTTGAAAGATCTTGCAGATAGGTTTTGTAAACGAGCAATCTCGCATTGCTTAGTTTTAAACTCTTAAAGTTATCATAGGATTTGGTCTTCAGCCGGGGCGTCACCTCAGTGTCAAAGCGGCTCTGAATTTCTTTGAAGCGAGCCTGTCTGAGTTCTTCGTTTTGCTCGGGTTTGGATTCGTACCATATTTCAAGCAGGGCCAGCTCCTTCGTTATAAACTCCGCAAAAATTTTTTCGTCGATGTTCTCTTGCTTGATCAGTGAAAGAGTCTGGGAGTCTTGTCCTTCGCGCTCCCGATAAAAAAGTTCGGTTCCCCAGTTTCCAAGAAACACGGCTAAGCGTTCATTAAAGTCGGCGTTGCTTTTGATAAAGAGCGTGGCGTGGACCGTCTCATGAATCAGCGTATTGACGAGATCGGGCTCTTTATACCTGAGCATCGATGACAAAAGCGGATCGCGAAACCAACCCAGTGTACTAAACGCCGAAACCCCGCGCAGGTAGGTGTCGAGCCCCTGGTCCTGAAGAGACTTTTCTTCGGACTTGGCATCGTCCTCGATAAAAAATCCTTTGTAGGGAACTTTGCCGACAAACGGAAAACTCCAAATGTGATGTTTGAGGTCCCATTTGGGCGCTGCACTCACCACATAGGTCACGTAAGGTTGCTTCAGACGCACGTAGCTGGAGTAATTGCCATTCGAGTTGAGGCCCAATTCTTTCTCAGCAAAAATCATCACCTCTTGTGAAAGCCGCAGCTTCGCTTTTTCGTCCTCAGTCAGAGCGGGGTCTTGCAGGGCTTTTTCGATCGGCACACGGTCGTTCAGCAAACCAACTTGGTGGTAGGCCGATTTCACGTAATAGCAGCCCGTTTGTGCGAGCGTGAGCAAAACAAGAATCGATTTTAGAAGATCCACGACACGCCAACTCGGCCAGTGATGTCATCGACGGCGGTTGAATCATCGATCGGCGTGCGAACGGCGTCGTAGCTGGCTTTGATCGCGAAAGACTCAGACAACAAAAACTTCATTCCGAATCCGTAAGAGGGCGCGAAGCCAGGTTTTGGTTCCATCTGAAATGGAACATCGTTGTCGATCTGGACAACTTGTTTTTTCTTAATATAGGCTGCGCCGCCTTTGATGTAAGGCTGAAAGGTCGCTTTCTTATCAGCAAAAACATAGATCAAATTGGCCTCGTAAATATCAGAATACTGAGTCGTCGTGCGCTGAGCTGTCGAGGATGTGAGGCTCGTTTCTTTTTCTTTTTTGACGTAGAGGCCGTTGGTGTAACTGAGCTCGATCGCGATTTGCTCCCAGGCGTAAAACGCCATGGATCCCGTCGTGCTTTGATTCTCGACTTTGTCCAGTTCACTGAAGGTGCGCTTCATGTAGTTGTAGGAAAGGCCAACCTCTACAAAAAGAGCCTGTGCATAACAGGTAAAGCTCAAAATGAGTAAAGGCAGGAGTAAGCGAAGTTGGCGCATGACTCTTAGATTAACAAATGCAATGCGATGTGGGGTGTCCAGGAGATGTCGGGTCCAGGATCAAGTTCTTGCAATTCGTTAGTAACGCGACAAAAGCAAAGTGAGCTAGGCGGATGTCAAGGCTAGTCCCTAATGCCCGCTGACCGAAGGCCTCCTCGTTCAAAAGTTCGGGCGCCTTGGGCCCTGGCGGCCGTAAATTGTCATCGCCGTTGAAAAGATCAACCCAAAGCCCTCGGTGGACGGTTCGCCAAATCGTCTCGGGTGTGGCTTTGTTTTTGGATACTGATGATCTCCATGAAATCAATCTTAGCCGCTTTCGTTACTTTGTCTCTGCTTGCAGCCGAAGTCTCTTTCGCCGACGAGATGCGGGAACTCAATGGGCGGTTGGTCCTGATTGCAACCTTTCGCAAGACGAGCGCAGAAAGCGCGTCTTGCCTCGTCCGTCCAAGTTATCCGGCCTCGGTGCTCGAGCGGTACGACGTCAAAATGGTCGGCTCAGCCGACGGCGAACAAACTGTTCCCCTCGTCGCGGCAATTCTGCGAGAGACCGAGCGGCTTCACGGCAAATTGTTCGCGCCATTTCACCGCATGGCCGTCGATGTCAACGCGAACTATCGGATCTTGGGTCAACAAGTTTACGATGCACAACTTCGTCGCGCAAAAGTGATCATCAAGGAAAGCTCGAATCTTGCACTGGTCGCGCACGAGATGGGTCACATCATTGGAAACTCACAGCAAGATGGCCGACGCTGGTATTCGGCCTACAACGCCGCCGTCTCGACGCCTTGTCACCACACTTGGTATTCGAGTTCGGGTTGGAATCGGGGTCGCCGCAATGAAGAGTTTGCTGAAGTCTTCGCCGCCTATATCACGCATCCAAATCTTTTGCGAGGTGGCTCGGCGAGCTGCCGGCAGGCCTATGAATTTATGCGAACGAGAATCTTCCCCAACGCGGACCCTGCCTGCTTGGCGAGCCGCTAAATCCGCACGATCAAATTGATTTCAAGCAATTAATATTTAATGCTTATCGATTATGGAAATCCTTTAGGTAAGTTTAATCGCCCGACGAATTAATTAGAGCAAACATAAGCTCGATACCATTCAGTCGTCAGTTGTAAAAGGTGAGCCAATGGTCTGACTGATTTTCTGACAGGTATCCGTAATTATTGACTAACGCATAAATAAAGGCGCATTGGCCTTGTCCTCGCGGGCTACAAAATGACGTACTCGAAAAAGCTCCTCGACGTGGCTTTAGCCTAGCAAAACTCCCGGCCGGTCATCAAAGTGACGTATTTTTTTCTTGAAGTTTGAATTGGAAGACGGTGCGCAACTCCGACTCTATGAAGTTTCGCACTTGCACTTTTTCCGGATGGCCGAAACGCTCTTTTGAATACACGAGATAGGCTTTACCAATGGAAAACTCAATATCCTTTGAAGCTTGAACTATCCTGCCTGCTTTCAAGTCCTCTTGAATAATGGCAAGGGGTAGGAGGGCTTCAAAACCATGATTCAGAACCAGATCGCGGATCAAACCAATGCTATTTGTATAGGTGACTTCTGATTGCTCAAGTAATTGCCGCATTTTCGGGTGACGTGAATAGATCTCTTCTGCGGAAAATGAACTTCCTCGAAATAGGACAAGCCTTGACTTTGTTTTCACTCTCTTGGGTTTCGACCTATTAGCATTGACAAACAAACCCACCATGATTGGCCCGAGCTCTTTACCAACTAACCGATCATCTCTGATGTTAAGCATACGAATGGAAAAATCGAGGGCAAAATCAAAAACATCTTCATTCTCATCATTAAGGGAATACTCAATTTCAAACCGATCTCGATTCAGTAGTTTTCTCTCGACGATTGGAGCAAGAACTAGGCTTCCAATGTCATTGGTGGCGCCCATTTTGATTTTAATTTTTTTGAGTCCTACGTCATCTAGTGAATTCGCTGATTCATCTATAAGGCTCATCGCCGAAGCACAGGCTTCATAAAATGGAAGCGCGGATTTGATCAAGGTTGTCTTTCTTGTGCCGCGACGAAAAAGTATCGTCTGCAAATCAGTTTCAAGTTCGCGAACCTTTCGACTTACAAAGGATTTTGGTTGTTGCAGATTTTTTGCTGCAACAGAGAAATTCTCAGACTTGGCAACAGCAAGGAAACATCGAACACTATTTAAATCGCTAATTCGTCCCATATATAGGACATAATGTCCTATATGACCTATCTTATCAAGGTCATCTTTTTGCCGGATACTGCTAGCGCATGCTTGGAGGTGAACATGACTAAATTACACCAAGGTCAACGTATTGTGGTTTTCGGGGCTTCTGGCGCCACTGGCCGACTGATTCTCGAAGAACTTGCACAACTATCGGTCTCAATTACGGCTGTCGTGCGACCTGGAAGCGAAGGAACGATTTCCAGTTTTTCGGGAATAGAAATCGCCATAGGCTCACCCAACGATCTGACTTTTCTTAGACAAGTCATAAAAACTGGCGACATTATCATCAGTGCGCTTGGACAAAATCGGGCTACACGAAGCCCATGGTCAGCAATGAAATCCCCGACGGACATCCTCGAAAGCTCGACGAGGGCAATCATGGAAGTAGCTGATTCCAAACAAGTCGACCGAGTCATATATTTGAGTGCCTACGGCGTGGGGAGCGATTGGCGTAAACTGCCTTGGTGGATGAGACTTGTCATCAATATGAGCAATGTCAAATATGCTTATAACGATCATGGAAAGGCCGAAGACATTATCTCGCGACACTCGACGGCCAGCACAATACTGAAGCCAGTTATGCTCGTGGATGGCAGCGACTACTGCGAGCCCATTGAAATGAAGCAAGGAGCCTCAACTCCAGCTCTTTCGAAAATAAACCGCAAGGCCATTGCAAAGTACATTGGTGCCGCAATTTTGAACGACCGCTTCCCGAAGTCTTCGCCCGTCGAATTGAGGGGACTATGAAGATCGACTCGCCTCATTTCCTGGCATTTGCGTTTGCAACACTTTTCGCTCTAAACGTAAGAGCTGGTTCGCCTGCTTGTCTGAACTCAGATGACGGGCTTGGCCCCTACTACCCACCGAAACCGATGGGATTACCATTTTATGGAGCCGTCCCCTTAAAAGGTCACGAATTAGCGACAAATGATCTCAACCGCAATCCGCTCACCGGCGCTCAATCACAAATCGGGGAGATCACACAACTCATCGGAACGCTGGTAGATGAGAATGGGGCCCCCGTAGCGGGTGCCCTCGTCGAACTTTGGAATACAGCACCTTCAGGTTCTTATACTGTAGAGCGAAACGCTAAACATCTTGATCCAGGCTTTTTTGGATATGGGAAAACATTAAGTGATAGCAGAGGAGGATTTGAATTCAAAACGGTCCAGCCGTCCTCGTATACTAGATATGGCTTCTTGATTCGAAGGCCACCCCATTTCCATTTCAGAATTTCTCTCGCGGACATTAAGCCGATTGGTCTTGAAATAGAGGTCGCTCCCAAAACCTACAATATTGGTCCTTGTGAAAACAAGATCCATTTAGTTAAGACTGATGAGGGACATTTGGAGGGCCTACTTCGAATCGCTGTCAAGAAGTCACCGTGAGCAAAGTTAGAAGGGGCCAGGGACTTGTTGTCCCTGTCGTGGATTTCAATAGCTGCGAGGCGAAAGGCCCCTGCGTAACAGCGTAGCGTGCGGCCTTTGTGTTACGTAAGTGCAAACTCGATCATTGCTTGGTTTTGCTGCAGAAGGAGCATCGAAAATGCGGACCTTCAAAACTCATGAGCCACCCTCTGTTTCATTTAGCTACGTCTCTATCGAAGGCTGGAAAATTGAAGTAGAAAAAGGGCACTTTGCTTTGTTCCGTCCGCCCTTGTTGCGGCGTTTTCTGAACGTCGCGGGTGAACTTAAATGAAATGAAATTTGAGTGGAGATCCCCAGAATACAGGTTGGCTAAACTTGGGCTCGTTTGGTCATCGCAAGGGCTCTTCAGGTCGAGTTTACGGACGCGCCAGCAGGCGCGGATCAAAATGCACGGTGAATGAATATTTTAAACGGATCAAGCCATCGTCTTGAACCATCTCGGCCGGGGGATTGGGGAAGTACCTGGCCTGCGTAAACGCCGCAACGGCCGCACGATCAAACCCAGGGATACCAGACTCTTTCATGACCAAAACTTTTTGCAAATCTCCGCTGGGCTTGATGAGCACTTCAATTTGCGTGCTCCAGCGGCCCCTCGTGTTGGCCTGAAGCTTTTCTCTCTCGGTGGTGTCGATCGCGCGCTCAACCGCGCTCTCCCACCGGTAGCGGATCAACTGCTCAACCCGTGCGTAGAACGAGTAAAACAAATAGCGGTCGGTATTCAGAGACGTAAACGAGCCCACTTCCATCTCTTGCGGAAGACTTTCGCCAACGGTTGAAGATCCCCGCAGCGTGGGCATGGGGATCTTGCGGGCCATGTTCTGCTGCTGAGCTTGGACCAGCAAATCGCCATTGGCGAGCTCGCGCTCAAGCTGGCTTTGCGGCCCTTGCTCTTTTTCTCGTGAAGGTTTCTGGTCGGTGGCGCCCGCACGGTTCTGGGTCATGCCGACATTGGCCGCACGGGTTTGCTTGCGCACCCGCTGAGTTTGGTTGGACCAAAAACGCAGGGGGTCCTCGGATTCATCGACCTTTTCCTTCTCGGGGACGGCGGCCTCACGCACAATCTGCTTGGCCTTATCCTGAGAAAGTTGTTGATCAGGATCCAGGATTTCGATCTGAACTGTCTCAGTTTGGAGCGGGGGAACTGGCGGCGCAAAAGCGATCAGCCACATCAGAAGGAAGTGGATGAAAACACTCATAAATACAGAAAACATCGCCCGGTTCATACCCGCCAGATTAGGCCTAGATCCAGGGCTTTGGCAAAGAAAAGGGCCTCAAGTTGAAACAATTTCTGCCGATAGAGGAAGTGTTCATCCGGGGGGATTAATGAGCAATGTACTACCGTTTCGCACACGTCCAAGAATCGAAAACAGGGACATCCAGACGCACCAGGAAGACGCACAAGTTCTTGACGTTACCGAACGCATCCAGGCGGGCCAGGCCGATGAGCGCCGCCAAGTTAAGCGCGTCGTGCTCAATGAGTTTATCTCGGCCCACGTTTTTATTCAGGGGCGCGGCCTTTTGCGGATTGTCTTAAAAGACATTCACGACAAGGGCTTGGCGTTCGAGATCGATTCTCGCGAAGGGCAGTTTAGCAAAGCCGAGCTTCTTGAGGTTCGCTTTTATATGAATCACGAGACTTATTTTAAGTTCAATGTTCAAGTCATGCACGCGCAGACCAATGAAGACGATGCGACCGAGCGCCATGGTTGCCAGTTCGTCAAAGACACCATCAATGATGTTGCGCTTCATCATTTCATTGGATTTCTGCAAAACATTGCAGCGAGTTTGCGGACCGATAAAGGCGACCGCACGGTTTCTAATATCTACTCGTAATCCTGTTCAAAATTTGTCTGACCTAGCCTTAAAACTGATAGACAAAGGTCTGGCCCTTCAGGTGTCATATCGAGAGGGCTGTCATCATGACAGTCTTTGCTGTCATCATGACAGTCTTTGCTGTCTTCAAGGCAGTTCCATGAGGGGGCAAATTGGCAAAAGTCGAACAACAAAATGGTGGCAAAGCGAAACGTCGTAAGATCGTTGTTGATACCAATGTCATTCTTTTTGACGCTTTGGCGATCACCAAATTTCAAGATGCTGATGTTCACATTCCAATTTCGGTGATCGAAGAAGTCGATCGTTTTAAACGTGATCCGGGTGAGAACGGCCGCAATGCGCGGCAGTTTAGCCGCTTCGTTGATATGCTTCGCGAAAAGGGTTCGCTCGCCAGCGGCGTCGAGCTTGACGGCAAAGACACGATGATTTGGGTCAACACCGACTTCGCAGCGGCAGGTTTACCCGCCGAGCTCGACAGCCAAAAAGCGGACAACCGCATTTTGGCAACAGCGATGGCTTTGCAAAAACAATATCGCAGTTTCAAAGTTGAACTGATCACCAAAGATATCAATCTTCGGATTAAGGCTGACGTTGTTGGCGTCACGGCACGTGACTATGAACCTGAAGGCGTGACGAATGAAGACCTGTATGAAGGCTACCAAGAGCTGGAGCTCTCGCCCGAGCAGATCGATGGTTTTTACCGCGATAAGCGTTTGGTGACGGACGTCCGGTTGATCGCCAATCAGTACGTGATCATGAAAAACAAAGCCAACCCCAACCACTCGGCCGTTGGACGCTACAGCCTTCAGGATAAGGCCATTGTGCCGCTTGTAGCAGGCACCAATGGAATTTGGGGCATTCACGCTCGCAACGTCGAGCAATCGTTTGCTTTGGACTGCTTGCTGAACGACGAGATCTTGTTGGTCTCTCTTGTTGGAAAAGCCGGAACGGGTAAAACCTTGCTCGCGATCGCCGCGGGTCTGCACAAAACTTTAGATGAAGGTAAATTTCAGCGCTTGCTGGTGTCGCGTCCGATCTTTCCAATGGGCCGAGATATTGGTTACCTTCCTGGCGACATCGAACAAAAACTGAATCCTTGGATGCAGCCGATTTTTGATAACGTTGAATTTTTGATGGGTGCTGATAAAAAAGCTGTCGGCCGCGCACAAGAGCTGATCAATCAAGGCATGCTTAACATCGAACCGCTCACCTATATTCGCGGACGCAGCATCCCGAAGCAGTACTTGATCGTCGATGAGGCGCAGAACTTAACACCGCACGAGATCAAAACGATTATTACGCGCGCAGGTTCAGGCACAAAAGTTATTTTGACAGGGGACATTTATCAGATTGATAACCCTTATGTTGATTCGGCCAACTCCGGTTTGACGTATGCTGTAGAAAAATTCAAAGGGCATGCGATCGCCGGACATGTGACGTTAACCAAGGGTGAGCGTTCTGAGCTGGCCGAATTGGCCGCGAACGTTTTGTAGTTTTAGTTTGAGATCGATCGACTTCGTCGCTCGATGGTGAGGGGCCAGTGATGTCATTCAAAGTGGGCGATACCAGATCCGTGACGGTGGAGATTACCGAAAAAATTGTTCAGCAATTTGCTGAGATGTCGGGAGACTTCAACCCCGTTCACATGGACGAGGAATACGCAAAAAAAACGAGGTTCGGACGACGGATTGCCCACGGCATGATTTCTGGCGCCTTGATTTCACGCGCCTTGGCGATGGAGCTAGGACCCGGCGGAGTTTACATGTCCCAAACTCTTAAGTTTATGCAGCCCATTTTCATCGGTGACACCGTCACCATCGAGCTAAAAGTGGTCTCCATTCGTGCTGAACGTGGTTTTGTTTCAATCGAGACTCTGGTGAAGAAGCAGGCGACCGGCGAAACGGCGGTTAAAGGCGATGCCATGATCTTGATGCCTGAGTTCGTCTAGGCGCGTCACCGCTCGGTTTTTACCTGGGTTTTCCTATTTATCTCGCGCTAAAAACAGGACAGACTGCACGTCTTCCGGTGCCCCCAGGGAGCCGGCTTCACCTCGCGAGGTTTTCATTGAGCAACGACACCCTTCTTTCCGTCAAAAATCTATCGGTTGAATTTCAAACCGAGGACGAACTTGTTCGTGCGGTCAAAAATATTTCGTTCGATATTCCGCGCGGTAAAACGATTGGTCTTGTCGGTGAATCTGGATCTGGCAAAAGTATCACGTCGCTTGCCATCATGCGTTTGGTCGGCCACCCCGGACGCATCTCTTCAGGCAGCATCGAATTTCAGGGGCAAGATCTGCTCAACATTTCGGACAAAGCGATGCGCGCGATTCGCGGCGCTAAAATTTCCATGATCTTTCAAGAACCCATGACCAGCCTTAACCCGGTCTTGACTGTTGCGGATCAAATCACCGAGACGATCCGTTTGCATCAAGGCCTCAATAAAACTGAGGCCCTTGCAAAAGCTTTGGAATTATTGAAAGAGGTGGGGATTCCAAACGCCGAAGAGCGGTTGTTTTATTACCCCCACAAATTTAGCGGTGGGCAGCGCCAGCGGATCATGATCGCGATGGCCATTGCCTGTGATCCTGATTTGTTGATCGCGGACGAGCCCACGACCGCGCTTGATGTCACTATTCAAAAACAGATTCTGGATTTGCTCGCAAACTTGCAAAAGAAAAAGCAAATGAGCTTGCTGTTTATCACGCACGATTTGGGCGTGATCGCTGATATCGCCGATGAAGTCATTGTCATGAACAAAGGCGAAATCGTTGAGCGCAATGAGACCGTCGCGGTTTTTCAATCGCCCCAGCATCCTTACACCAAGGGTTTGCTCGCTTGCCGTCCCTCGCTCGCGGGCAACCCTGAACGCTTGCCTGTCTTGAGCGATTTTATGAACACCGACGGCACGGTGAAAGAATCGACCGGCCCCCGCGCTTCAACTGTTTCAAAAGCCGGCGCAATTGCTGCTCGCGAAGGCACCCCTCTTTTAGAAGTTCGTGATTTGAAAGTTCACTTTGGTCACACCGGCGGCATGCTGGGACAAGTTCAAAGTTGGACCAAAGCCGTTGATGGCGTGAGCTTTGATGTTCCTCGCGGCCGCACGTTGGGTCTTGTGGGTGAATCCGGTTGCGGTAAAACCACCCTGGGCCGTACGTTGTTACGGCTAATTGAGCCGACCTCGGGTCATTTGCGCTACGACGGCACCGATATCACCAAGCTTGGCCATGCCGACATGATGAGCTTTCGCAAAAAGATGCAGATCGTTTTTCAAGATCCCTATTCGTCGCTCAATCCACGAATGACCGTGGGTGCAATGCTGACGGAGGCGATGCTTATTCACAATCTGGGTGCAAACGATGCTGAGCGCGCCGCCGTTGCTCGCGATATGATTGCCCGTGTGGGTTTGAGCCCGGCGATGTTTAACCGCTATCCGCACGAATTCTCGGGTGGACAACGGCAACGGATTAGTATTGCACGAGCCTTAATGGTGCGGCCTGAGTTTATCGTTTGTGATGAGTCGGTTTCGGCGTTGGACGTTTCGGTCCAGGCGCAAATTTTGAATTTGTTGCTCGACCTGCAAGATGAGTTTGGATTGACCTACATCTTTATCTCGCATGACTTGTCGGTGGTTCGCTTTATTTCGGATGAAGTGGCCGTAATGCTCGCGGGTCAAATTGTGGAGCGGGGTACGGCTGAAGGTATTTACCAGAATCCTCAGCACGAGTACACGCGCAAGCTCTTGAGCGCGATCCCCAAAGGCATCCCTAAGCGGATGATGTCGGGCGAAGTGTCGCACTAAGAATTTTTGCAGGGGTCCTACCGGAAATCGAGACGTACCAGGAGATTTCCTGTAAAAAAGAAAGCCGGCGTTTTTAAGAGCCGGCCACCTCGAGCAAGACATGATTGATCGGCCTCGAGGACTATTGGACGCAAACTGATCCGTCTCCATTAGCACCCTGAACAGTTGTTGTGCCAGCCGCGAAGAAAATACCGTGGGGATTGTCGCCACCGTAAGCGCCGAGGTAGGTGAGCTCACGGCCATCAGGTAGAGTTAAAGTGCCAAAGTTGACTTCATGGTCATCAGTACCATCGATGAGTTCATTGACATCTTCATTGCGGCCCTCACCCAAGAAAGCTTGGATTTGTTTTTCTTCAAGTGCGCTCATACGGTCGCCAACTTTGATGTCTTTCGTTTCAGCCCATGTGATGCCGGGGATTTCGGTCATCGAAGAGGGTCCTTCAGAACGAGAATAGCGGCAGAAGCTATCGTCATTTCGCTTCAGGGCGATTTTGCACTGAAGTGCATCTGACTTCAAAACTTTGGCACTGTACAAGATTGAGCGGCCATCAATAGGATCTTCGAGGCGCACGCTGACAGACGCGTGCTCTTTTGCGGGCCAATAGCTGAGTCCAATAGTAGACTCAAGCTCAGAGGCCAGAACTTCGCCGTCGGCGGCAAGCTTGGCCGTTTCCATTTGAAGAGCAGTCGCTTTTAAGGACGCTTCACATTGCTTTGTGAGGGTGACATCGCGGATGGCGCCGAATGAGATCGAGGCAGAAAGCGTCGCAGCTAGGAGGAGAGTTGTTTTCATAAAAAATCCTTTGTTCAGGTTTAGTTATCAGTTGGGGCCAATTCTTTATCGAATTGACATGCCGCCTTATGGCGCAAATCCTGAACAATTAAAACATGAATGTTAACAAGTTATCATGTCTTTTACGCATGAACCAGAAACCTGAGTCTCCTGCCCCCTCTCGGCTAAAGTTTACAACAGTCGTTCAAAGTGCAGCTAGAATTTTGGTTTTGAGCTTCAAGGCAAACTCGTGACGGTCCACGGGGCCTCCGCCCAAGAGCTCCTGCAAGCTCACCATGGTCTCTTTGCTAAAGCCACAGGGCTTCATTCCCGTAAAAGCTTGCGGGTCTTGATCGAGGTTGATGGCGGCGCCGTGATAACTGACCCACTTGCGAACACCAATGCCCAAAGACGCGACCTTCTGCGGACCCACCCACACTCCAGTTTCGTCTTCTCCCGTGTCCGTCGCCGCTTTCTTTTGCAGACTGCGGCCCACGGCCGTGACGCCATAATCGGCTAATGTCGCGACGATCACGCTTTCGAGCGTCCGTAAATACCACGCGATATCGCGAGTCAGCTTACCCTTTCGAGCGAAAGACAGATTATAAATGGGATAAACAACTAATTGTGAAGGGCCGTGATAAGTGGCCCGGCCGCCGCGGCTAATTTCAAGGATGGGTCCCTGCCAGCCAAAGACATCGCCCGCTTGAGTCTTGCGGCCCAACGTGATGACGGCCGGGTGCGTGCAAAAAACCAAAACCCCGGCGCTTTGCTCGGCAGCCACCGTTTCGACCAACTCTTCTTGGCGCTTGAGCGCTTCTTGATAGTCGATCAATCCCCAATCTTGAAACTCCATGCGACTCAAATTTGTTGCTCCTCTGGCCCTGAGAAATCAACGTTTTCCGGGCCCGCCAAAGTGACAATTGACGGCTCAAAACCGAAAATGAACCTTCTCTTGGATTTTATCAAGCAGAGACCGATCAAAAGTTCATCGATTTTGCGGCGCTGGTGTCAGAATCATTACAGGCGAAATTAATTTTGCGACCTGTTATTTTCATCAAGTGCAAAAATAATTTTGAATGAAGAAAGCCTTCAAAGGAGTCTTCGTTTTCAAAGGAGTAAATATGAAAAAGATTTTTCTAGTCAGCGCGATTGTTTGGGCTGCGTTAGCTGTTCCGGCTCAGGCGAAGGCGCAAGCCAAGTTTCGCTTGGAATGCTCGCTCTATAATACAACAAGAGCCGACAGCCTCTTAATCGTGAAGTGGCCCATGGAAATTTTGCGTGAAGATCGTGAGCTCATGGGCGTGGATGCAACGGCATCAGAAACGATCCAGATCAATAAACGCCTGAAAGTAAACGTTCAGATCACCCTCATCGACCGAAAGTCCCGAGCCGTGAATATGGTCACGGACTTTCAGTTGCAAGCTGCTAATCAGGATCCTTATGGAACAATCAATGTCCGCACCGACGACCGCAATGGACAAACCGCTTCAGGTGCTCAGCGGATCGTTCGACTCCCGCTCACTCGGTCGGTCGAATTCTCTTACCCGTTCACGGATGGGGAGGATGCGGACAGCATTCAGAATCCCGCAAAGTACCCCTCTATTTTTGAGGTCAGTTGTCGCTAAAACAGTTTCACAAGTTGATCGGTTTTGCGCAGAGGGTTTCGGAATCATGAGAGACAAAATTGATTTTGCGAACCTTCGTTTGATCCAAGTGTAAAAGAACTTTAATAACAAAGCTCTCACGCAAGTGAGCATAACGACTTAGGAGTCTATATGAAAAAAATGATCTTGTCGGCAGCGTTGATTTTGGTTTCTTCGGTTGCAATGGCTCAACAACGGATTGATTTATCGTCGGGATCTTCGGCTCGCTTGAATGTCGGTCAATCGACCATCGTTACTTGCGAGGGTGCGGCTTCTGTCGGTCAGGACAATAAATGTATGATTTCAAGAAACGATTTTGGTCGTCCAGAAGTCACAAGCGGTGGTAAAGTTGTGTTTACTTCTAGCGATCTGAATGAAGTCATTGCGATGGCCAAAAAATTGAATGAGGCAGGTCTTTGCCGATAGTTCTGGTCTTAAACTGAGATCAAAAAGAAACGGCTTTCCTGAGGAAGCCGTTTTTTATTTTGTCTCTCAATTGAAGCCTGCCTGTAAAGAGAGGTCTATTCTAAAGGCTTAAGGCCGTGCTTCTTTTTTGACTGTGGTAAGAGGCTTTTGAATAATGTGAATTGCGTGACCAAGAGTCGCTTCGGCGGCTTCCATCATCGTCTCGCCCAGTGTGGGGTGAGGATGAATCGTCAGCGCGAGGTCTTCCATGCGCGCGCCCATTTCGATCGCGAGGGCGGCTTCACTAATCAAGTTTGAAGCCTCGGGGCCCACGATGTGAACACCCAGTAAAACATGAGTTTTGGCATCCGCAATCATTTTTACAAACCCATCGGTCTCCATCATTGAAACCGCTCGGCCGTTGGCGCCGAACGGAAATTTTCCGATCAACAGCTCATGGCCTTTGGCTTTCGCCTCAGACTCCATGAGGCCTGCCGCCGCAATTTCGGGGTCTGTGAACACAACAGCGGGAACGGTTTTGGCATCGTACACGCGGTTTTTACCTGAGATGACCTCGGCAACCAAAACACCTTCGTGCGAGGCTTTGTGCGCCAGCATCGGTTGGCAAGCAATGTCACCAATGGCAAAAATGTTCGAAGCCGTGGTTCGGCGCTGAGCATCGACTTTGATAAAACCTTTTTCATCAACGGTTATGCCCGCGGCTTTCAGATTGGCTTGATCCGAATTGGGTTTGCGGCCTACGGTCACCAAGATCTTGTCGCATTTCAGAACTTCTTCTTTGCCGCCTACATCGATCGTAACTTCATAGCCAGAACCCAATTTCTTTTGGCCTTTGGCTTTGGCATTCAGCAAAATTTTTACACCTTGTTTGGTCAACTTGCGCGAAACGACTTGTGCGCAATCAGGATCCACAACGCCATTCAAAACGGCGGCGCTCGCTTCAACGACTGTCACTTCAGTGCCGAGTTTGGCCAAGTAGCCGCTGATCTCAAGGCCGATGTAGCCACCACCAATCACGACCAATTTTTTAGGAATGTGATCCAGCGCCAAAGCGCCGGTTGAAGACATGATGTCTTTTTCGTCAAATTTAAATCCAGGGATCTCGATCGGGCGCGAACCCGTCGCGACGATAAAGTTTTTTGCCGTGACGGATTCCGAACCCGCTTTTGCTTTCACGGTGATTTCAGTTTTGCTTTTAAATTCGGCCTCGCCCATCAAGACGGTAACGCCGTAACCTTTAAGCAACTGACCTACGCCGCTGGCCATTTTGTCGCTGACCGATTGTTTCCAGCCGACGAGCTTCTTCATATCAACATCAAGATTTTTAAATGAAAAGCCCATCGTGGGGGCATCGTGCTGAGCTTTGTGATAAAAATGCGCGGCTGTGATCATCGCCTTTGAAGGGATGCAGCCTACATTCAAGCAAACCCCTCCCAAGTACTCACGCTCGACGATCGCTGTTTTCAATCCCAACTGAGCAGAGCGAATCGCAGCCACGTAACCACCAGGACCTGCACCAATCACGACAACATCAAAACTTTGGGCCATATTTTTCTCCATCTTTTTTTTCATGCAGCGGGGCTTTGTCAGAAAAGTTCAAAGCCCAGAAATTGAAACGTCCCGACCCCACAGAGATCGGGACTCAAGGGTCGATTAGATGAGATCCAAAATCAAACGGCCAGGAGACTGGATACGTCCGATAAAGGCTTTCAAGAAATTGGCCGCCACCCGCGCCGCTGACGTCATCACGAGTGACGCGGCCAGCGAGACCAGACCCTTGAAGT
>JBKCUU010000129.1:0-12763 GCA_046318155.1 Bdellovibrio sp.
CATCTGCAGGCCCTGTCATCGACAAAGAAGCTTATGAGCGAATTTTGAAAACGATTGAAGAGTCCAAAAAAGAAAACAAGCTTCTGTTTCAAGGAACGGTTCCTGCGAATGGTTACTTCGTCGCGCCGACCATTTTTACGAATGTGAAGCCGGACTCGAAGTTAGCTCAAGAAGAAATCTTTGGACCCGTTCTTGCGATCATTCGCGCCAAAGACATCGAGCATGCGATTCAAATCGCCAACGGAACCGAATACGCCTTAACTGGTGGTTTGTTCTCTCGCAGCCCGGACAACATTGAGAAAGTCCGCCAAGAGTTTGAGTGCGGAAATCTCTATATCAACCGTGGAATTACCGGTGCGATGGTCGACCGCCACCCCTTTGGGGGATTTAAAATGTCAGGGATCGGCAGCAAAACAGGCGGTCCCGATTATCTCAAACAGTTTATGGAGCCTCGTGCTGTGACCGAGAATACGATGCGTAGAGGATTTGCTCCCAATGAGGAGAACGACGGCAAAGGTGTTTAAGCCCGACGGCCATAACAATCCCAAACAGTGCGCCGCCCAGGTGAGCCGAGTAGGCGACACCGGCGCCGATCTCTTCTGCCGTTGAAAAGTACTGAGCTAAATCTTCGACAAAGTAAAAGGGCAACACCAGCAAGGTCGGCAAATAAATATCGCCCCAGTAGCCTGGTGATGGTGATAAAAAGTAAAAGAATTTGACCCGCTTGCGACGCTCGAACAAGGCATAAAAAGCCATGACCGCCGACAGCGAGGCACTCGCCCCGACCATGGGTGAAGACGTGTCAGGGCTGGCAAGTAAGAAGAACAAGGCCCCCGCAAAACCGCCAAGCACATAGACGAAGACCAGCAGCGCACTCCCCGAGATGGCTTCGAGCGCGGCACCAAATATCATCAACATCACCATATTGCCGAGCAGGTGCCAGGCACCTGAGTGCATGAACTGGTAGGTCAGCCAGCTGGTCGGATGTTTTTCTTGTCCATGCAAACCAAACATATCGACGGGACGTTTTTTGAGATCGGCTTGAAACTGGTCCAGCTTGAGCTGCCAGGCCTTTAAAGCCACGGCATCTGAAGTCGGATCAAAATTGCGGTATTGTTCAAAAAACGACAGATCACGTAAAGCTTGGGTTCCGCGCAACAGAAGCTCGCTCGAGTCCCGAGGGACTTCTTGTTGCTTCATCATCGAGTAACTGCGTCCGGCTAGTTTGATCTCGTCTTTACTTAAGTTCAAAATCGGGGCTTGAACCCCATTGGTCAAAAAGAAAAAGAGCAAATTGATCGAAATCAAGGTCCAGGTGAGGGGTGCTTCATGAAAAAGTCTGAGACCCTTAAGCCACGGAATGATCACGGCGACTCTCCAGCAGGATCAGTTTCGGCCGGAGCCTGGGCTTTTTCGCTCGCGGGCTGACGGTCAGAACCCACCTTGAACCCCATCGACAAGGCCGACTTCGCAAAGATGCCTTGCAATTCGTTTTGAAACGGAAGGGACTCGCTTTGCAAAATCTTTTGCGACTTCTCAAGATCTGAGAGGTGTCGGCTGGTGCGTAGCAAATGAAACAAAGCTCTTGTCTGTAAACTGGGATCGGCGTCTTTTTTGAAGGCGACGCTGCGCAAGTTGTCTAATTTAGTCACATCACTCATCCCGCTCTCGGGAAGTAAGGTCAGAATCAATTTTCCTGAATCAGACTCAGGATCAAGTTCCTTGGCAAAAGCTAAGAAAGCCGAGTCCTTGACGTCGCGGCATGCCTTGTCTTCGGCCATCGCCAAGATCCAGTTTGAATCAACGATCTCTTCTGGTGAGTTTTTTATCGACGCCTCAAGATCGCGACAATACTTGTAAGAACGGACCGAGCAGTCCTGCGTAATTTCCGAGGAGCAAAGCCGGCTCGAGAGTTCTCGCTGGGGGCGGGCGCTGAGTTGGTCCCAAATGACCGAGTACCCGCCTTGTGCTTGCTCAAATTTTTTCTCGGCCCACAAAAGTTTTACTTTTTGCACTTCCATAAATTCAGCCAAATCAAAGTCTGCAGGTATATGGGCCAATTCTTTGCTCCAGGTCTCGGTGTCGTTTGCTTCTTCAGCACGTTGGATGCTCATCACGGTACGCGTCCATGAGTTTGTATTGGCGGGTGCGGCCCCTCCTTCATCTGAGGTCCACCAGTCGGCCATCTGACACGCAAAACCTTGTGCATCTTTATCGCAAGCTTGCTGAAGGTAGGCTTTTTTTGCGTTCAAATCTTTTTTCTTGGCAACAGCTAAAGCAAAAGCCGCCCAACTCTGATCGTTTCTTTCGCCCTTCCAAAATGCAAAATCCGTCTCGGTCTCAAGGCATTCAACCGAAAGTGAGCCCGTCAAATAAAGCGCAAGGGCCGCATCCAGTCGGCCTCCGCCCTCTTCACGCGCAGGCACGTCAGGGCAAAGATATTCGGCATCTGCGAGTTCAGCTTCTTTGTATTGTCCGCGCAGCGCAGCCGAGTAATAGCGAGTCACGGTTCCAAAAGCCCACACCAGCATGAAGGCTAAGCACAAGGTAAAAAAACCTCGAGTCATTTGGATTTCGAAGCGCTGCGGTCCCCGGATCCCAACGCTTTTAAGTGTCACGACATCCGTATCGACCGCACGGTCATGAAAGGCCCGTCGCCCTGGGTGCGAGAAAACCTCGAGCAGCGGAATTCCCAAAAGCAAAAGCTCAAACATAAACAAGAACGACCGCAAGAGAGCCGCATGAAGCGTTGGCGCTCGCTGCGTGTGAATATCGACGACACGTAACTGAAAAAACATTTGCCCGGGCGTTGCCCCAAGCACCGACCAAAACAAACCTTGAGCGAGGACCGTCAATGCCGCAAAACCAAAAGCGGAGACGCCCAGTAAAACCCAAAACTCGGCCGAGTCCGGTGCAGCATAGTACCGATACTGGAGCTTCTTGAGCACGGTCGACATCAAAAGCGTAAAAAACGGCCAGAACAAGGAAAAATCGACAACCACTGAAAGAAGACGATCAACGATTGGCGCAAGCCGTGCTGTTTTTTTTGAATCAACTTGAGTGAGAGAAAGATCTTCGAAAACCATCAAGATCTCATCGGTTTTTCGAAGATTTCTCTCGAGGTATTTGTCGCTTGGTCGGCTTGATTTTGTGGGCCTGGATTACTCGGCGGAAACGCGGCCCAGCTCACGATCGGACTGGACTTTGAGCCCGAGAAAATGGCCGCCGTCATCAAAACGCATGAGAGCTTGGCCCACCACTTCACCTTTGTCTGATAAAAGGGTCCACGTCTCTTCACCGCGCTCGTTCTTAGCCAAAGTCGATTTCGAAAAACCTTCGGGCATGAGATCACCGTATTGTTTTAAGAACTTTTGGGGGTCTTCAATTTGAACAGGACGATCGGCCACTTCCAGTGAATCAATGTACTCGATTTCACGAATCTTCATCGTGTCGGGATTAAGCTCAGACCCCGAAGAAACTAGACGGTACTTACCGGCAAGAACACCGTAACGGAGATGATCCATCAACGAAATTTTTTGTGAGGTCGACGCGGGTACTCGGTTGGCGAAGTCTTTCTCGGCCAAATGTTTGGCCATCTGATGTTCCCACTCGAGATCGCGGAACAAGTTCAAGGGCTGCGCACTCGCAATGGCACGATTAACCTGCTCGATAGAGCGAGGTGAGTTGTCAGAAATAAGATAAACTGGCCGCTGCGTTTTCATCACTTGTTCGTTCGAGAAAACGGCAACCAAGATAAACGAGAACAAAGAGAGAGTTAAAAACCAACGTTGTCCCTCCATCTTCCTTAGAGCGCGGACGCGTTTGGATTTTTCTTTAGGAAACTGAAGAATTTGACTCATGTGGACTCCCCTCTTCGATCTATCAACTGCGAACCGAGTGCCACGTGACAAGCCTCCTAGATCGAGAAAAGCCCGACAAATCGCTTACGGCTGTGACACCTGACCATCAGCTGGCCGTTTCGCTAAGCTCTGGATTTAGTGTCTCAACTTGAGATCCACAATGCTCCTCACTTTTAAAAAAAAAGACCAAGGCCTAAAGACCTTGGTCCTTGTTGTTAAATGAAAATCGGCCCTGCTCCACTTCTTGTGATCATCGATGACCTCTCAGTTCTTTAAGCGGAGACGGTCCGAGTTGTTTAAGCCGCGCGTTTTTTTCGAGCCATTGAAGGGTCGATTTGGTATTGCTTCACTTTGCGGTACAAGGTCGCCCGGCCGATACCCAAAGCTTTGGCAGCTTCTGTGAGGTTGCCGCGGTATTGTACGATGGCGTTCTCGATGGCCTTAGCCTCGAGTTCATTCATTGTTGCAACTTTAAGATCCGAGGACGAGCTGGAAGATCCAACCGCACCTGGAAATGGAAGAACATTGCTCTTCTCGAGTGGATTCAATCCGGTCATGAGTGCCGGCATCCCTGTTGACATTTGCGAACGAAAACTGGGATTCTCCATGCCTTCATGCCACTGCATCGGACTAAACGCCTGAACGTTCACTCCTTGCGCCGTGAAGTAGGTTTTCGCTCTTTCGATTACTTCCGTTTCATCGCTCACGATGTAAACCGTTGTACGTGCCATTCTCTTCCCCCTGTCTAATGTCTCATCTAAATACTCGTCACAAGTTCTCTAAAGACTCTTCAGCCACTGACTTGCGTTTAAACAAATCAGTTTGAGCCAAACATGCCTCACCCTGAACCTATCGGCGGTTCATTGTGAGAATTAAGGGCAAGAAAAAAATAAATCTCATTTCATTTTAAAACACGCCTTCAGTCCAGCCATAAGCCTCCCGTAGGTCGAGCCCACGTCTCATTCTGAGACCCCGTCTAACTTCAAGACACCTACCCCCAATCCCTAGGTCGAAACCAAAAAAACAAAAAGCCCCGCAAATGCGAAGCTTTCATCAAAAAAAAACAAAATGTCCTAAAAAAAAGAAAGCCGTCGAAGACGGGCATTCCTAGAAAAGCAAGACCCTCAAAAAGGTCCCGCCTCAAGAAAGCCGTCGAAGACGGGCATCACAAAAAAAGCGAGACCCTCAAAAAAGTCCCGCCCCAAGAATGCCGTCGAAGACGGCCGCCAAAGACGGCCATCTATGATCACGTAAATCCGCGAAGGCGGATTTACCAACAAACAGGCACCGCGTGGTCTTCGGCCGAAGTCCTTAGCGACGCCCCGACTTAATCTTAATCTGAAGTTTAGAGATGAGGTGCACAGCCATTTTCTCTTGAACCTTGCACATCTTAAGTTCGTCTTTGCGATACGAACGCTGCGAGGGCGTCAGGGTTCCTGTCTCGAGTTCCATTTCATAATCCAGCTTGGCTGAACGAATACCTTCGAGTCCTTTGGTCTCTTGTTTAAAGAGTTTGGAGACGCCGCTCACGGGGGCGACTTCGATCCACTCTTCTTTTTGACGGTACCAAGCCACCATACGCAAAAAGCGGGCTTTATTTTTTGCCAACGTGAATTTGGGATAAGCCGCTTCTTCCAAATCCAGGATGTTTTCGATGTCATCCAGGTTGAGGTCGTCATCGAGGTCTTCGAGAAGTCCACTGGCCGCTAGTTTTTCGAGGTGAGCCAGTTCCGCCGCTTCTTCGCGAGCGGCGGCGTCTCGGGCTTCTTTATCCAAATCGGCGTCAGAGTCTGTCTCTAGGTTATCGATGTTTTCGATCTCGTTGATTGCCACGCTGAACCCTCCCAGGATTGCTTTTCGATAGATTAAACGATCTCGCCCCCGAAGGAGACGAGTGTGATGAGGAGGCTTTATACACTAAATGAGGACGATGACACAATATGACAAATGCGATGAAAGAATGACATGGTGTGTGTGTTGAGTGGGCCTCAAAGACCCTGTTCAGAATATAAAAATTTTGCCACAAGGACTTCTTGCTTTCATGACATCCCCTCTGAGTTCTCTTAGAATCCTGGCTTTTAAGGGGCACCCGGATGGCAAAGTACAACTACCGAGACGTCGAGCTGAAATGGCAAAACAAGTGGGACGCCGAAAAGGTTTACCGGGCAAGAAATCCGGGCGACAGCGGCTTTGATCCCACGCAAAAGCCCTATTATGTCCTCGACATGTTCCCCTACCCGTCGGGCAGTGGACTGCACGTTGGTCATGCCAGTGGTTACATCGGGACCGATATCGTCGCTCGGCACCGCCGCATGCTGGGATATAATGTTTTGCATCCCATGGGTTGGGATGCCTTTGGTCTTCCGGCCGAGCAGTACGCGATTCAAACAAATCAACACCCGCGCCAAATTACCGACGTCAATACGGCGAACTTTCGCCGTCAGTTAAAATTGATTGGTCTTTCGTACGATTGGGACCGTGAAGTGGACACGTCGGATCCCAGCTATTACCGATGGACGCAGTGGATTTTTTTGCAGCTCTATAAAAAAGGCATGGTCTACCGCAAAGAGATGCCCGTGTGGTGGTGTGAAGAACTCAAAACCGTACTGGCCAATGAAGAAGTCATCAATGGTCGTTCCGAACGCGGCAATTACATTTGCGAGCGCCGTCCGCTCACGCAATGGGTTTTTAAAATTACGGCTTACGCCGATCGCTTGCTTGAAGATCTTGATCTTTTGGACTGGCCCGAGAGCGTGCGCAAGATGCAAGCCGATTGGATCGGCAAATCACTGGGCGCTGAAATTGATTTTGCCATCGACTCGAAGATAGACTCGAAGATAGACTCGAAGGTCGAATCAAAGACAGATTCAGCCTTGATCACCGTTTTCTCAACCCGCCCAGACACTTTGTTTGGCGTGACGGCTTTAGTCTTAGCCCCCGAACATCCACTGGTCTCAAAAATCACCACCGCCGCCCAAAGAGCCAGTGTGGATGCCTACGTGAAACGTGCCGCCAGCAAATCAGACCGCGAGCGCAAAGCTGACGCTGATAAAATCACGGCCGAGAACACTGGCGCCTTTGCTCTGCATCCTCTCACGGGCGAAAAGGTCCCCGTCTTTATTGGTGACTACGTCTTGGCCGATTACGGCACCGGCGCGGTCATGGCCGTACCGGCCCATGACGAACGTGATTTTGAGTTAGCAAAATCAACAAAGATCGCAATAAAGAAAGTCATCAAGCCGGCAAGCGGCGACGATAAAGATTGTTTTACGGATCCTGGTCTCATGACCAATTCGGGTGAGTTTGATGGCTTGACCACAGAAGACGGCAAAATCCAAGTCACCGCCGCTCTTGAGAAAAAGAAAGCGGGACGGGCCCGCACCACCTACAAAATCCGCGATTGGATTTTTTCGCGCCAGCGGTACTGGGGCGAACCCTTTCCTTTGTTGCTTGATGAAAAAGACCAAATCGTTTTGGCTGAAGAGATTGATCTTCCCATCGAGCTTCCGCCGATGACGGACTTTCAGCCCAGCAGTGATGGGTCTTCGCCGCTGAACCGTGCGAGCGACTGGGTCCATGTCACCGACAAGTCGGGACGCAAACTCAAACGAGTCACTGATACAATGCCCGGCTGGGCGGGGTCTTGCTGGTACTACCTCCGTTTTATGGATCCAAAGAACGACAAGGCCGCTTTTTCTCTTGAGGCGATCGAGTACTGGAAGCAGGTCGATCTTTACGTGGGCGGCGCTTCGCACGCCGTGATGCATTTGCTGTACGCGCGGTTTTGGCACAAAGTATTGTTCGACATCGGTCTCGTGAAAGAGAAAGAGCCTTTCAAAAAACTGTACAACCAAGGCATGGTCACGGCTTTTGCGTTTAAAGACTCAACCAGCCGCCTCGTCCCCACAGATGAAGTCGAGCAAAAAGGCATGGATTACTTTCGCAAGTCCAATGGCGAAAGGGTTGAGCGCTTTATTTCAAAAATGGCCAAGTCTTTGCGCAACGTTGTGAATCCCGATGACGTCATCAAGGCCAAAGGCTGTGACGCCTTTCGCTTGTATGAAATGTTTATGGGCCCGCTCGATTCTGAAAAACCTTGGACCGATGATGGCATCGCCGGCTGTGAAGGGTTTCTGAAAAAACTTTGGAACACGTGCACGCTTGAAGAAGGCGGGCTCAAACTGCACACGGGCCCCGAGTCCGAAAAGATTTGGCGCTCGCTGCACAAAGCTCTTAAACGCACGAACGATTCATTCGAGCTGTTTAACTTTAACACGGCGATTGCTGGCATGATGGAAGGCTTGAACGAAATCCGCGACTCTGGCGATGTGATGACCCGCGCTCAGATGGAGTTCTTCATGAAAATGCTAGCACCCTTTGCACCTCACATGGCCTCAGAGATCTGGACGATGCTGGGGAATCAGACGTTGATCGACTTTGCGGCTTGGCCGCACTTTGATGCGGCTAAAATTGTCGAGAGCGATTTTGAGCTTGTTTTGCAGGTGAACGGAAAGATCCGCAAAAAAGTTCGGGCTCCCATCAACATGGAGGAATCACTCGCCATTCCACTGGCGCACAAAGAATTGGCCGAGCATCTCGTCGGCAAAGAAATTGTAAAAAGTATCTATGTTAAAAACAAGCTCATGAACATCGTCGTGAAGCCTTAACCGGGCTTGTTTGAACCTTAAGAGGTAAGACAGCCTTGCTTCTTGGAGCAAGGTCGGTTAGGAACTCCGCAACTGAAGACGCGGAGAAAAAAAATGAAAAATTCAAAGCAATCAAAATTTTTGATTTACCTGTTCTTGACTCTGTCGAGCCTCGCCGCAAAGGCTGATTTCGGTGAAGTTGACTTGATCACTCGCGAAAGTGTCGAGAATCATTTTCGAGAGTATGACCAAGATGTCAAAATGAACACCCTGCAAATTGATCGCGTTTACTCTGAACCGATCAATTCTTTAGAGCCGCTCGAAAGCACACTTCGCGTCGAGACCTTAGTCAAAGCCTACCACGAAGACCTTTCTGCTTTTGCTTGGTATTCCTGCCGAACACGAATAAAAGTCAGCAAAGAGCACCGCCTGACTGATTTGGGAACTGATTGCTTTTTGGATGTTGAGTAGGCGTGCAAGCCGAATGTCAAAATTTTTGTCTGCCAGCCAAGCCATTGAAAAAATTAATCCCAGTGATCGCATTTTTATTCATGGTGGAGCCGCAACCCCACTCACTCTGATTGCGGAGCTCGTTCGACAAGCAAAGAGATTTCGTCAGGCTGAAATCATTCACTTGCACACTCATGGCGCCGCCGAGTACGCAAAGCCCGAGTACCGCGAAAATTTTCGCGTTTGCAATTTGTTTGTGGGCGCTAATATTCGCCCCTTCTATGACTTTGATCGGATTGATTACATCCCCTGTTTCTTGTCAGAGATCGGCGCCTTGTTTAAGACTGAACAAAGAAAGCCCAACACCGCTCTGATTCATGTATCTCCTCCGGACCAACACGGATTTTGCTCGCTGGGAACCAGCGTTGATGTTGCAAAAGCAGCTGTCGAAGCCAGCGACTTGGTCATCGCGCAGGTCAACCCCAATCTACCGCGAGTTTTTGGTGATGGAATTTTTCATGTTGATCAAATTGATTACTTTGTCGAAACAAGTGAGCTCCTTCACCCCTCCAAGCCACCACTACTGACCGATGTCGAACTTCAAATTGGTAAGAATGTGGCCGATTTGATTGAAGATGGTGCGACTCTACAAATGGGAATTGGCTCGATTCCGGATGCCGTACTTGCGAGCCTGACAAACCATAAAGACTTAGGCATCCACTCTGAGATGTGGTCGGATGGCGCGCTCAGATTGATTGAAAAAGGCATCGTGAACAATTCAAAAAAAACTTTTCATCGTGGCAAATCAACAGCCGCCTTCGTGATCGGAACGCAAAGGCTCTATGATTTTGTCAATAACAACCCCAGTGTTTTATTGCTCGAAGCCAGCTATGTCAACAATCCCCGAAATATTGCAAGAAACCCAAAAGTTTGTGCGATCAATTCTGCCGTCGAAGTTGATTTGACCGGGCAAGTTTGCGCCGATTCGATCGGATCTCAAATTATTTCGGGTGTGGGCGGCCAGATTGACTTTATCAGGGGCGCTTCGCTTTCTGAGGGCGGCCGGCCGGTGATCGCGCTCCCCTCTCGAACGCACAAAGGAATTCCGCGTATTGTTCCGCAACTCAAGTCGGGCGCCGGCGTTGTCACAACCCGAGCGCATGTGCATGATGTCGCCACCGAGTTTGGCGTGGCTCATCTTTCAGGAAAGACAATTGGCGAACGCGCCAAAGCACTCATTTCGATTTCACACCCCGACGACCGTGAATATTTAGAAAAAACATGGCACGACTTAACTAGGCCACAGTATACAAGCTAGGGCCTAATGGTGAAGGAGGTCGCCGCACCACAGGCCGATAAGCAACGGCGTGCCGAGCTCCACGAGCGCCGAGATAAAAATCCAACGGCAACTCGCCGTTTCTATAAAGCGCCGACATTTAGCCCAAGACAAAAGGACCGCCGTTTAAAGCGAGCCTTCGTGCTCATTCGAGCGTCAGCTCACAAGTGGTTTCAATAACGCAGACTTGGAAAATTAGTTATTATTTTGGTAAAGCAGAAAGTAAGAATCCATCCCTATCGAATGAAAAATTATAGTCACCACCAGTTAAACTAATGGTTGAACCATTTTTCAATGCTAACTTACGAGGACGGCTGTAGCTTTCAAAACTATAGTTGCCATTAGGGTTAAATTGCACTGATTTAGTCTCAAAGACTTTCTCAACATCTAATAAATCACCGCTATATGAAGCTGGTATTTTATAAGATAAGAGGGTTCCGCCATAATCTAAACTTGAGTAGCCAACTAAGTTTCTGCCATTTGTTTCAATTTTAACTTTTTTCAACAGAACTGCCTCAATTTGACTATTGTCATAATTGCTACGAAGTAGTCCATTCAAAAACTTGATGTATGCCTCTGAACAGATGCTACTATTTACATCACAAAGTTGATCAAGAATCGCTTTTTGATTCATACCTTCCGAAAACTGAAATGAGGATTCTGCAATTAAAATAACTTGTACATTATTATCAAAGGCTAGTTGAATTTTGTTCTTTGCATGTTTTAAATCGGTCTTCAAAATTTGGAATTCATTTTTAATAGAATCCCACTTCATTTTGATGATTCCACAAAAATCTAAAAATATATCTGTATTGTCTTGCCACCGACATTCATTTGAATCTGGAGGAATTAAATCGAGCCCATTTCTATTTCCGCTTATAGCTGGAGCGTAAATTTGCTCAAGAACACCTTTCTGACTAAACGACATGCTCAGTCCTTTTGGAAAGTTCAGACCATTGAGCGGCACTGGAATGTCGCCAAAATGTGCCTCGAGGAGAAAGTCATTCTCCATGTTGTAAATACCATCATCCAAATTAGTTCCAAAAGTCTCTGAGCTAGGCCCACTCATGACTTGATAAAGCTTTTGATCTGGGTTCATTGATCCTGCAAGCACAAACCCTTTGTAAGAAAATCGACTAGAATATGCTTGTTTTCTCAGAGCTGAAAATTGATTGGCAGTCATACGAGATATTTGATCTGAAAAAACTATGGCATTAAAATACCGAGTCCATCGAGAATCATTTTGGCCAGTTTCAATTGCCAACCTATAAATCACTTCATGAAATAAAGTCGCTGCTTTATTATCGTCATCAAGTAAGTTCCAAAGATCTTCATTTATAATATATCTTTTATTTCCATAAGAGCCATCAGAAACCATAACAACGAGTTGTGATATTTTACAATCAACCGGGATAATAAGCCCGTTTGAATCCGGAATATCAACAAGTTCAACTCCAGAAACAAAGTTTGTCTCATTAAAAAACGAGTTGATGTACTCATGATATCTTTTTGCGAGAAGCGGAGAGAAACTATCAAGTCTTGACGCCAAACGATGGGCATTGGCTTGAACTAACTGATATCTATCAAGATTGGAAATCAATGATGATGCGAAAGGTTTTACATTCAACTTATGTAAAATTCTAGCTTCAAAAATGTCGAGCAACTCAACTTACAACCGAGAGTTTTTTGTGCAAATAACGGCATCTCCGCCGTTGCCAACAACCTTTACTCCTGAGATAGCAGTACTGGCACAAACGAAAGGTAATAAAAATACCGCGAGGTTTCTAATTTTATTCATTTTCATTTTAAATTCTCCTTGTTTAATAAGCTAAAAATTTGACCGCTGAAACAAATGACGTCGTCACAATCAGTTGATTTTTGATCCCCTAAGGCGACAATCTTATTAATTGCTTCATCTAATATCTTTTTAACATTTTCTTTGTTTTTATCCGTTACAGACATCACAACAGTTTTGACAGTTCTCGATTTAACATCTGCGTTTTCAAGTTTCTTTAACGCTAGGTTCAAAACTGATGTATGAAAATTTCGTATTAACTCATTAGAAATGCCATCTGTGGTTGTAAAAAGTGGAGAGACGTCAATCCATCTTCCACTTTTTATATCAATTTCTAACAATTTGGCCCCGACAAGTCTTTTAATTGACGCCTCAACAGATGACTCGGGAACTTCTAATTTTTTTGCAATCCATTTTGTATTTGTTTGAAAGCTCTTTAGGTATGTTATCTCTAGGATGGCAAGATCAACCCAAGAAGTTAGAGCCTTTAGGGCTTTATTTTGAATCAAATGAACGCTGTGATCTCTTTTAAATGAATCTAATTCGATCTTCGCCTGACTTTTTCTCTTTGAGTTTTTCGAGCATTCGACTTGGACAATTTGTTTAAAGTAAAGCTGCTCCCAATCTGGCAAATTTAACCTCTCGGCTAATTGCAGTGCCAGCCTTTTCGAGATGC
>JBKCUU010000130.1:0-2979 GCA_046318155.1 Bdellovibrio sp.
GACGACGAACGGCCATCTGTGATCAGAGGAAGCGGCGAATCCGATTCCCTTAACAGATTCCCATTAGACATATTCCCGGAGGACGAACGGGCATCTTTGATCACAGGAAGCGGCGAAGCCGATTCCCTTAAACAGAGCACGCTGAAAAGAGAGTGCGGTGCAATGGCTACCGACAGCGAGTTCACTGCTAGCGAGCTGTTACTTACCCAGGTGCGTGCGAATTTCGCGCATCATGTAGCGCATTCGAGCTTGGAGATCCCGTAATTGAGTCATATTGGCCGAAAGCTCCTCGACCGGGTCGATGATCTGGACCGGGTTTTCGGCCATCTCGCGGTAAACCAAATTGGTTTCGATCAGAGAGTACCCGGCGGCACCTTCCCACAGGACTGATTTTTCTGGTGTCTGGCCTGTGATCAGGTTGAGCTCTTGTTTCATTGTATTCTCCAATCCCATGAGGGTTCTCGGGGCCCAGGATCTAAGTCTAGAGACCCATCTTTCATTTCCACAACTTAAATTGCCTGACATGAATTTGATTCATTCTTGTCCAAAATCAAAACAGCACGTCCTTCGGTCAATACTCGCAACGAACTGATTCCACATCGGATTTTGAAACGGCCGCACGGTTTGTTGAGGATGGAAGGTAGGTCGCCATGACGCTGCCGCCCGTATCTTTGTGTTTCAAGCCGAGAACATGCCCCAGCTCGTGCACCACGAGTGATTCAAGATGTACGTCGCGGCCCGACGCCGGCTGGCTCACGTAATAGCTAAAATCTTTTGCATTAATGCGAATGTCAGCTTCACGGATCTCGTCTCCGACCCAGTAAACCGAAGCACGTGCTTGCTCGCTGGTGCGGTTGGACTCCCAAGTGTTCATCCAGTAGATCAAGCTCACTCCATCTTGGCGGGGCGCCAAGGGGCCCTGAACATTATAGGAGACGATCTGAAACATCGGACGGCCGGTCGCGGTTTCCCACTTGCGCATCGCCGCTTCGAGCGCTGGGTAAAACTGAGAGGGCACCGAAGAGTGGATGGCGATGCGAACGGGTAAATTGCTTTTCCAAGAGATACGCTGGCCTTGAATGTTTTGAACGAAGCCACAGTCGTTCTCGGGATCGAAAGAAGGACTCATGGCATCCGCCAAGCTCTGTCCGCAAGCAGACAACCACAAGGCCGAGAGGAGCATAATGACACCAAGAGCTGTTTTTCTCATCCTTCGACCTTCCTTCACACCCCATCACTAGGGCAAAAAGTCCGCCGACCTGGGGCACGATCTAAATCCTTGTTCTAATTGGATTTTCTGACTCTTGCCCGCAAGCACGAAGTGTCAAAATCCAAGACAGCGACTCGGAATGAGACACCGTGAATTGGGCCTAAGCTGTTGAAATAGCTGGAGTCTTAAGCAGCTTGCCGAACCAGTCATCCAGGCCCTTGAAAAGGCCCGCTGGTGTCACTTCACAATGGCACAAGCGTTGCTCTATCGACTTCAAGTGACCTGGCTCCACCGCGATCGCGGAATCCTGAGAGCCGACTAGAAGCGCTCCTTTTCGAAGGACGACTTAAAATCAAAAATCCTATCATCTGGAGAGGCCGAGAAAACAATCAACCCTCCAGCCTGCCTGCAACAAGCCCCTTATCGCTCCTAGTCGTTTTTCTTATGCGAATTTGCGGTGTTGGCGGCGTTGATGCAGACTTCTGATTGGCTTGTTCCACTATAAATGGGAATCGGCTTCGCCGCTTCCTATCATCATAGATGACCGTTCGTCTTTTTGTTCAATGGGAATCGGCTTCGCCGCTTCCTGTGATCACAGATGGCCGTTTGGACTTCGGCCTCAGTCGATGCTTTCTTGTTGGTTTTTTTATTGGATGGTGAGGCGGTAGCCGACGCCGCGGACGGTTTCGATTTTATCGGCAATGGCCTCTAGTTTTTTGCGCAAGGAGGCCATGTGGACGTCGATCGTGCGGTCCGTGACGTTAAGGCTTCCAAGGGCGCGCTCGCGGAGGCGGTCGCGGGTCAAAACTTGGCCCGCTTGACGCATGAGCTCGACTAAGATTTTAAACTCAGTCAGGGTCAAAGCCACTTCATGCCCGTCCATTGTCACTCGGTGAGCGACAAGGTCGACGTGAAGATTTTGAATACTCATGTTGTTTTGCTGAGATTTATGCGTGGACTGCGATCGGCGAACGAGGGCCTGAACGCGCGCAACGACTTCTTTGACCGAAAAGGGCTTCGTTACGTAGTCGTCGGCACCGATCTCGAGCGCGGTCACTTTTTCGGCTTCGCCGTCAAGCCCCGTCAGAACAATCACGGGAAGTTCAGAAAACTTCAAGGAAGCACGCAACTCACGAATCAACTCAGGTCCGGATTTTCCGGGCATCATTTGATCCATCACAATCACGTTCGGCCCAAAAGCATCTAAGCGCTGAAGAAAACCCTCACCAGAAGAAAGACCCTCTGCCTGCATTCCATTTTCGATAAACTGTGCAACGAGAAACTCACGAATTTCGGTTTCATCTTCGATGACAAGAATCCGCAATGTTGTCGCTTTGCTCATAGGCGATCGGTCCAAGTTGTGTTGAGTGTTGAGATAAAGTGATCCAGTTTGCATAGGCCCCACCGTGATTTGAAAGAGTCTAAAGTCGCTCGACAAGCCCTAATTTCGCCCAAGAGAAAGAAGCACCCGCAAAGAGGTGGGCCTCTACCTTTGGTCGGCTTTCCGTCGACTTGAGAACTTGGTCCAAGAAAAAAAACTCTAGCTTCGCATTGTGCCTCTAGAAACATCAATTGAAAACAAAATAAAACAAAACAAGGTTGAGTCGACGGCACGACAGGTCGAGGTTCCCCTTGGCGCTTTACAGCGGCGCTCTTTCGGGACAGCATTTCGTGTGGAGTCCGTAGAAAATCATCTTCAGCTAGACGTCTGCCGCCGCAGCCAGTCAGCGGCGCCGCTGTTTGCCGTGGTGGCCGTGCTGCTGGTTATC